>JAFXKH010000026.1 GCA_017531795.1 Clostridia bacterium | reverse complement strand
CTTCTTCTTGATAATGCGATAAAGTATTCCTCGCATGGGGGAGAAATACGTCTTACCATGTCGTCCGGAAAGACTAAGGAAATAATACTCACAAACCCCGTTGACCAAATACAGCAGGGCAATCTATCATATCTGTTTGATCGGTTTTATCGCGCTGACTCGTCCCGTAACTCGGAAGGTGGAGGACATGGCATAGGACTGTCGGTTGCAAAAGCAATCGTAACCGCGCATAAAGGTAAAATAACCGCTCAAAGCCAGGACGGAAAATCAATAAAATTCACTATAAATTTATAATATGAAATCTCATACAAAAAGCGGAAGTCTCAAAAAACTTCCGCTTTTACTTTGCGCATTATTCTTTATATAAAATTGATTATAATTATTCGGTAGTGTAGTTATCGAAATAACCCTGAATCCAAATGATAGGTGTACCTTTATCGCCCGAACCTGACGTAAGGTCGCAGAGCGAACCTATAAGGTCGGTCAAACGGCGGGGAGTAGTACCCATTTGTCCAACGACGGTAGAATCCTTCTTCGCAATTTCGTTCTTGATCGCTTCTTTGAGCGCATCGCCTTGAAGGTCTTTGAAATCGTTGTCGGCAAGGTATTTGAGTTTCAACTCGTTAGGCGTGCCTTCCAAACCTTTGGTGTAAGCAGGAGATACGACGGGATCTGCAAGTTCCCAGATCTTTCCAATGGGATCTTTGAATGCGCCGTCGCCATAAATCATAACTTCCACTTTCTTACCAGTAGCGTTGAATATATTTGCCTGTATAGCGTTCACGTACTTCTGGCAGTCACGGGGGAAGAGTTTTACGCTGTCCTCAGTAGACTTATTAGAGCCGAGAAGTCCATAATTCTCGTTGTATCCGCTACCGTCCACGGGCGCGTTTAATATTTCGTCCAAACCAACTACAACGTCTGCGCCACCGTTGATAAGTAAGCGTTTGGTACGCGCTCTCGTGTGTATATCACAGCAAAGCACTTTCTTAGCGTAGGGAAGTACGGCTTTGGCGTTGTTGGCGAAAATGATCTCACACTCCGCGCCTTCCGCTTCAATAAGATTGCGGTAATATTCAACGTAATCCACACCCGTAAAGGTATGCTTTTCGTGTCCGAAATAATAACGGTATTCTTTTTCCGTCAGAACGTCCGTATAAGGATTTACGCCCTTTTCGTCCAAAGCGTCCATGCTGATAAGGTGGTTACCAACCTCGTCTGAGGGGTAAGAGAGCATAAGTACGATTTTCTTTGCGCCCTTGGCGATACCTTTCAGACAAACAGAGAAACGGTTACGGCTGAGAATGGGGAAGATAACGCCGATAGTATCTCCGCCAAGCTTAGCCTTTACGTCCTTTGCAATATCGTCGGTTGATGCATAATTACCCTGCGCTCTTGCTACGATAGCCTCTGTCATGGCAACGACGTCACGGTCACGGAAGGAAACTCCTTCCACCTTTGACGCCTCGAGTACCGCATCGGTTACTACCTGTACGATATCGTCGCCACTCTTAATAATGGGGGCTCTTACACCCCGAGAAACTGTTCCAAATAAACGACTCATAATAAACCTCCTGTGGGCTTAGTCAAAATACAACGTCTTGCGCCCTTTCTTTTTGTGGTTTATGCCCACAAAAATACTCAGTAAACATACCTTAATATTTTATAAAAAATTTACAATTAAGTCAATAAATTTATAATACTTTCCTGAAAAAATCCACAGATATTTCCATTTTTTCATAAAGCAAAAACGTTTTTATATGTCAATAAAAAATATAAGATATATAAATAATTGCTTTCAAAAATTATATGATAAATTGTTGATAAACACTTGACTTTTATCGACGGGGGTGAGTATTATATTATATATAATACTAGGTGTCTTATAAAAAAATAATTCCTGACTTAAGATTGCGAAAAGTAAAAAGGAGTAATGTTATGAAAAAAGTAATAAAACTTTTATCCCTTTTAATGATTGTCTGTATGCTTTTCTGCTCCTGCGCACAGGGTGTCGGAGAGCTTGCAAACGTCATTAATAACAGCATTACCGAAAATAATGCCCAGAACAATGTAGTTCCTAGTGCAGGGGACAAAGATAACGCAAATGCAGAGCAACTTTCTGCTGTAAGCAAAAACGAATCTGCTCCTGAAAAAGGAACTTACAATGAAGGTGTAG
>JAFXKH010000025.1 GCA_017531795.1 Clostridia bacterium | reverse complement strand
GAAGTGTCAAATCTTCCTTATCTTCAATAACGCCACCGATATAATACGGCAAACCACAGTTTGCGTATGAAATAAAGCCCGAACGCTCAAAAATAATAATTTCTGCGTGTTCGTTGAGTCTTCTTATTCTTGCTGCGGCAGTTGCACCACCTGCAACCCCACCCACGATTACGATTTTCATAACTCATATCTCCTTTACTATATTATACCTTTTTTTGCCATTTTTTTCAATTGTTTTGAGTATCGCATTTAAAAAACAAAAATCTTTACTTTCAAAAGCCGATTTTAGCCAAAAAGTAAAGATTTTAGGTGTTTTGTTAGTTTATAAGTAAAGGAGAAATATATGAACTACCATCATTTTACACTAGAAGAGCGCTGTTGTCTACGAGAATACTATAAAAAATGGCAAAAGCACTAATATCTGAATTATCAAAGCTACCACAAGAAGCTGTAAAGACAATTACGTGTGATAGAGGATCAGAATTTTCCGAGTGGAGAGAAATAGAAAGTAAACTTAATTGCAATATGTGTTTTACTGATCCATATTGTGCATGGCAAAAAGGAACAAACGAAAACCTAAACGTATTACTTCGTGAATTTTATCCCAAGGGACATAGTTTAGAAAGAGTAAATGAAAAAACGCTAAAAAAGAATCTGGCGTTAATTAACGCCAGATCTAAGAAAATATTACATTATCAAAAACCAATAGATTTATTTAATGAAAATCTCGCTAAGTGTTGCACTTAGTTTGACAATTCATCACAAGCATATAAACCTACATTTTGACACACAAATCAAGTAGTGTTTGTTCTTATTGTACAAAAAAAGGGAAAGATGGTTTTTATACATAGGACCGTGGGAAGGAAACAAAAAAATAATCCTAATAAAGGCTACCAAAAACGGCAACACCAATGCTACACTCTAACCAAGGGTGGCAATACCAAATGAGAGAGTTTCAAAGGCAACTTACAGAAAACAATATAAAACAAAGCATATCAAGAAAAGGAAACTGTTTAGACAATATTGTAATGGAAAACTTTTTTGGTAGACTTAAGGTGGAAATGTACTACGGCGAAAAATTTGAAAACGTTAACGCTTTTATAGAAAAAACACACGAATATATTTATTATTACAACGAAAGAATATCTTTAAAATTGGAATTGAGTCCGGTAAAATACCGAACTCAATTCCAATACATTTAATTTAATTTTTTGTCTAAACTTTTGGGTTCACATCATTTTTCGCGTATGCGAAGTATAGTGTGCTATGCTTTATTTATTCGGATAAATTATTCCGCTACTGCAGGAGAATCTGCATTAGTATCTTCGGAAACTGCTTCGGGCGCAACTACTTCGGGCGCAACTGCAGGAGCAGTAGCCGTTTCGTACGCGCGCTTTCTCTCTGCGGGACTGAGTTCGCGATAAGTCTTGATACCCGTTCCGGCAGGGATAAGCTTACCGATAATGACGTTCTCTTTCAGACCGCGAAGTGGATCGCGCTTGTTTCTGATTGCCGCGTCGGTAAGAACTCTTGCGGTTTCCTGGAAGGACGCTGC
The DNA here is from genome assembly GCA_017531795.1 of Clostridia bacterium. Lineage (GTDB taxonomy): Bacteria > Bacillota > Clostridia > Christensenellales > Pumilibacteraceae > Protoclostridium. The sequence continues at coordinate 9,986 of JAFXKH010000025.1, read as the reverse complement.
GGAAAGGAAGGAATCGGTAGCGAGCGCCGCTTTTGTGATACCGAGGAGAGTGGGCTTAGCCTGAGCAGGCATACCACCGCCTTCAATAGTTCTCATGTTCGCTTCCATAAACTCGCTGATATCCACCATACTTCCGGGAAGAAGGTCGGTAGTACCGCTTGATTCTACTCTTACTTTTTTGAGCATCTGACGAACGATAGTTTCGATATGCTTGTCGTTTATCTTAACACCCTGTGAGCGATAAACGGTCTGTACTTCTTTAAGCAGATATTCCTGAACGGCGTTCTTGTTCTTGGTTGCAAGAATATCGTGAGGGTTGATAGGACCTTCGGTCAAAGGATCGCCAGCGGTAATTCTCGCGCCGTTCTTTACGGAAGTTTTGAGTTTTGCCGCGTAAGGGATTGAATACATCGTTTCCTTGCCGTCGTCGGAAGTAACCACTACGTCACGTCTGCCGTTCTCTTCCTTTATCTCGATAATACCTTCGGTAGCAGACACAGTTGCTACACCCTTAGGCTTGCGGGCTTCGAAAAGTTCTTCGACTCTAGGAAGACCCTGCGTAATATCGTCAGCCGCTGCAACACCACCGCTATGGAAGGTACGCATGGTAAGCTGAGTACCGGGTTCACCTATGGACTGAGCCGCGATAATGCCGACAGCCTCGCCTATTCTGATAGGAAGTCCATTGGACATATCCTTACCGTAGCACTTAGCGCACATTCCGTGACGGGCGCGACAAGTAAGGGCGGTACGGATATTAACCGAAGCGATACCTGCGTTGACGATGGCTTTCGCTTTGTCTTCGGTAACCATTTCGTTTACGCCGATAATGAGTTCGCCCGTATTGGGGTCAATAACGTCCTCAGCGGTATATCTGCCGTTCAGTCTGTCTTCAAGGCTTTCGATAAGCGAACCGATTACGCGCACTTCTTTCAGACCGCAAGACATAATTTCTTTCGCCTTAGCTTCGGTGATTTTGCCGTAAGCCTGAACGATAAGTTGATTGGTAACGGGGTTATAGAGATCGTCAACGGTGTACTTAGGCGCTTTCTTATCGAAGATGAGCGCGTACGCCATTGCCTTTTCCTCGTCCGTTCCCGTAAGTTCTACCGCTGAAGGATTTCCTTCTACGATAGCGAACGTCTTAATGCCCTTGGGAGGTATGCCTTCACAGCAATCCTCTTCCATTACGATAACGTCCTGCGCTACGTCTACAAGACGACGGGTAAGATAACCCGAGTCTGCCGTTTTAAGCGCGGTATCTGCAAGACCTTTACGTCCACCGTGCGAAGCGATGAAGTATTCGAGCGCGGAAAGACCTTCACGGAAGTTGCTCTTAACGGGTACTTCCAACGTCTTACCCTGAGGGTTAACCATTGGTCCACGCCAGCCTGCAAGCTGTATAATCTGAGTAATTGATCCACGCGCACCCGACGTTGCCATCATTGAAATGGGGTTGAAGGTGGTGAAACGCTTTTTCATTATTTCACTCATGCGCTTGTTGATATCTTTCCAGATAGCGATTACTTTGTTGTATCTCTCGTCGTCGGTAAGGAAACCTTCGTTTGCGAGCTGTTCTACTTCAAGGACTTTTGCATCGCCTTCTGCGATAAGATCTTTCTTCTCGGGAGGGATATGCATATCGAATACCGACGTCGTAATTGCTCCGATAGTCGAGTACTTATAACCAAGCGCCTTAACGCGGTCAAGCACCTTACTCGTTTCGGTTGCGCCCTTACGCTTGAAGGTAACGTCTACGATATCGCCGAGTACGCCCTTATCAACTACCTTGTCGATTTCGAGCTTGAACATATCGTCTTCGGTTTCGCGCTTAACGAAGCCAAGATCCTGAGGGATTGCCTCGTTGAAAATAATCTTACCTACCGTGGTATCAACGATCTTATGTTTCATCTCGCCGTTGATTTCACGGAAAAGACGGACTTTAATTCTCGATTGAAGTTCGATTTCGTCGTTTGCGTAAGCCATCTTTGCTTCGTCGGTGTCAGCGAAAATCTTGAACTCGCCCTTTGCTCCCGGACGCTCGATAGTGAGATAATATACGCCCATTACCATGTCCTGCGAAGGGGTACATACGGGACGGCCGTCCGAAAGTTTGAGAATATTATTGGAAGCGAGCATAAGGAAACGCGCTTCTGCCTGCGCTTCAAGCGAAAGAGGTACGTGTACTGCCATCTGGTCGCCGTCGAAGTCTGCGTTGAACGCTCCGCAGGCAAGCGGATGAAGTTTTATCGCTCTGCCTTCTACGAGTACGGGCTCGAACGCCTGAATACCAAGACGGTGAAGCGTGGGCGCACGGTTAAGAAGTACGGGGTGATCCTTAATGACCTTTTCGAGTACGCCCCAAACGCTGTTGTCTGCGCGATCTACTACGCGCTTCGCGCTCTTGATGTTATGCGCTTTTCCCTGCTTTACGAGTTCTTCCATAACGAAAGGACGGAAGAGTTCGAGAGCCATTTCCTTGGGAAGTCCGCATTGATACATTTTAAGTTCAGGACCTACGACGATAACCGAACGACCGGAATAGTCTACACGCTTACCGAGAAGGTTCTGACGGAAACGTCCCTGCTTACCGCGAAGGAGTCCGGAAAGAGATTTGAGTTCTCTGTTGCCTGCGCCCGAAACGGCTTTGCCACGTCTACCGTTGTCGATAAGGGCATCCACCGCTTCCTGAAGCATACGCTTTTCGTTACGCACGATAATATTGGGCGCGGAAAGTTCCATGAGTTTTTTAAGACGGTTGTTACGGTTGATAACGCGACGGTAAAGGTCGTTGAGATCACTTACCGCAAAACGTCCGCCATCGAGCTGTACCATAGGGCGAAGATCGGGGGGGATTACGGGAAGCACATCGAGTATCATCCACGTCGGATCGTTACCGCTCTTTCTGAAAGAATCGAGAATGTCAAGACGCTTAATCGCTTTGAGCTTCTTCTGACCGTTGCTGGTTTCAACGATTTCTTTCATTTTCTTGTATTCTTCTTCCACGTTAATGCGAGAAAGAAGTTCTTTTATCGCTTCTGCGCCCATGCCGACCTTGAACGCCTTTTCGCCGTACTTTTCCTGCGCTTCTACAAGTTGAGCGTCAGTCAGTATCTGCTTGTATTCAAGATCGGTATCACCGGGATCGGTTACGATAAAGTTTACGAAATAAACGACCTGTTCGAGAGCCTTGGGAGTCATATCGAGCATAAGTCCGATTCTTCCGGGTACGCCCTTGAAGTACCAGATGTGAGTTACGGGCGCTGCAAGTTCGATATGTCCCATTCTCTCACGGCGGACTTTGGACTTGGTAACTTCTACGCCACACTTGTCGCAGATAATACCCTTGAAACGAATACGCTTATATTTTCCGCAATGACATTCATAATCTCTGTACGGTCCGAAAATTCTTTCGCAGTAAAGTCCGTCGCGTTCGGGCTTTTGCGTGCGGTAGTTTATGGTTTCGGGCTTGGTTACTTCGCCTTTCGACCACGCGCGGATCTTATCGGGGCCCGCTATTGCTATTTCGAGTGAATCACAACTATTAAGTTCAAACATTATTCATTGCCCTCCTCGTCAATCATAAAATCATCTAAATCGTCATCTTCGTCGTCTATCAGGCGGTCTGCGAACTTGTCTTCAAACTGAATTTCTTCGTCGCCAAAGAGTGATGACGTATCAAACTCGGGAAGATCGCTTTCGTCGTCATCGTCTTCGTCGTCAAGATCGTCAATGTCGTCCAACGCATCAAGGTCGATTTCTTCTTCGAGTATGAGTTTACCGTTTTCAAAGTGCTTGGTCTTCTTGACGGGAACGTCGTAAGTTTCTTCTTCGTCCTCGGTAATATCTTTAATGGAAATTTCTTTCTGGTCTTCGTTGAGAATTTTGATGTCAAGACCGAGTGACTGCAATTCTTTGATAAGAACCTTGAACGATTCAGGAACGCCCGGCTCGGCTACGTTTACGCCCTTGACGATTGATTCATAAGTCTTTACTCTGCCCACTATATCGTCCGACTTAACCGTCATAATCTCCTGCAAGATGTTCGCCGCGCCGTAAGCGTAGAGCGCCCAAACTTCCATTTCACCGAAACGCTGTCCACCGAACTGCGCTTTACCACCAAGAGGCTGTTGCGTAACGAGAGCGTACGGTCCGATAGAACGAGCGTGCATCTTATCGTCAACAAGGTGGATAAGTTTGAGCATATACATATATCCAACCGTCGTGCGGTTCTCAAACGGTTCGCCCGTTCTGCCGTCGTACATCTGAATTTTACCGTCTACTTCGCCGTCTGCGTTTACGTATCCGTTATCTCTGAGCAAGCCCTTGATGTCGCTCTCTAATGCCGAGTCGAATACGGGGGTTGCTACCTTCCAACCGAGAGCCTTAGCCACCAAGCCAAGGTGTACTTCGAGTACCTGTCCGATATTCATACGGGAAGGCACGCCGAGAGGGTTAAGCACGATTTGAAGACGAGTACCGTCAGCCATGAAAGGCATATCTTCTTCGGGAAGAACTCTCGAAATAACACCCTTGTTACCGTGACGGCCTGCCATCTTATCGCCCACGCCTATCTTACGCTTCTGAGCGACGTATACGCGAACGACTTTATTTACGCCCGGGCTCATTTCGTCTTTATTTGCGCGGGTGAATACTTTTACGTCTACGACGATACCGCCCTCACCGTGAGGTACTTTGAGCGAAGTATCGCGTACTTCGTGGGACTTCTCACCGAAGATAGCGCGCATAAGGCGTTCTTCGGGGGTAAGGTCGGTTTCGCCCTTCGGGGTTACTTTACCGACGAGAATATCACCGCTCGTAACCTCTGCGCCTACGTATACGATACCGTTTTCGTCAAGGTTTTTGAGCGCGTCTTCGCCCACGTTGGGAATATCTCTCGTAATCTCTTCCTCACCGAGTTTGGTATCACGGGTTTCAATTTCGTACTCCGCAATATGGATGGAAGTGAATACGTCGTCTTTTACGATTCTTTCTGAAATAAGAATTGCGTCCTCGTAGTTATAACCTTCCCAGGTGATAAATCCTACGAGTATGTTTCTACCGAGCGCAAGTTCGCCGTTATCGGTGGAGTGACCGTCGGCAAGCACGTCGCCCGCTTTAACAGTCTGACCTTTGCTAACGATAGGTTTCTGATTGATACAAGTGCCTTGGTTTGAGCCTGAGAACTTCTTTAAGGTATAAGTTCCAACCGTGCCGTCGCCGTGATCTACGCGTACGGTGTCTGCGTCAACGTAAGATACTACGCCGTCTTTCTGAGCAAGTACCATAACGCCAGAGTCGTAAGCGATCTTATGCTCGATACCCGTACCAATCATAGGCGCTTCGGGGCAAAGGAGAGGAACTGCCTGTCTTTGCATGTTCGAGCCCATGAGCGCACGGTTGGTATCGTCGTTTTCAAGGAAAGGAATAAGAGAGGTTGCAACCGATATAAGCTGACGGGGAGATACGTCCACGTAGTCAATTTCTTCACGGTTGAATTCTCTGATGTCGTCGCGATAACGCGCAAGCACACGCTTCTTTGCGAACCAGCCGTCTTCGCCGATAGGTTCTTTCGCCTGCGCTACGATATATTTGTCTTCCTGATCCGCAGAAAGATACTCAACTACGTCGGTTACCTTTCCGCCGATTACGTTACCGTTTGAGTCGTAAACCTTTTCCACTTTGCGGTAAGGCGCTTCCATAAAGCCGTATTCGTTGATAAGCGAATATCCGCAGAGGGAGGAAATAAGACCGATGTTCTGTCCTTCGGGCGTTTCTATCGGACACATTCTGCCGTAGTGCGTGTAGTGTACGTCACGTACGTCGAAGGTAGCGCGCTCTCTATTAAGACCGCCGGGGCCGAGCGCGGAAAGTTTACGCTTGTGCGTAAGTTCGGAAATCGGGTTAGTTTCGTCCATGAACTGCGAAAGCTGTGAAGAACCAAAGAATTCTTTGAGCGCGGCTGTCACGGGACGGATATTGATAAGCGTCTGAGGAGTAAGATCGGAGTCAGACTGAATCTGCATTCTTTCACGTACTACTCTTTCCAATCTTGCAATACCGATACGGAATTGGTTCTGAAGCAATTCGCCTACGCTTCTTACTCGACGGTTGCCGAGATGGTCGATATTATCGGTAAAACCTACGCCGTAATGAAGTCCCACGATATAGTTAACGGTGGAAAGTATGTCTTCAACGGTGATGTGCTTTTCAGCAAGACGGTCTGTGTTCTCTTCGCAAAGGAGCGCGAGCTTCTGTCTGTCGCCTTCTGCTTCAGCCATAAGTTCGCTGAGTACCTGATAAGAAACGTATTCGGTAATGCCGAGATCTCTGGGATCTACGTCAACGTAGCCTGCAAGATTAACGTGTCCGTTACCTCTTACGTAGAACGGCTCTTCTCTGCCGTCCACGATAACGGGTACTTCGTTTATACCTGCGTTCTGAATCTCTAAACCTTTTTCTTCGCTGATGACTTCGCCTGCGGTAACGTAAAGAACGCCGTCGCCGTCTACGATATCCTCAGCAGAAACGTAACCTGCTATACGGGAAGCAAGCGAGAGTTTCTTATTGAGTTTATATCTGCCCACTCTCGTAAGGTCGTACTTTCTTCTGTCAAAGAAAAGCGACTTCACGTAAGCGGTGATAGAGTCAAGGTTGGGAATTTCGCCGGGGCGGAGTTTCTTATTGAGTTCGAGAAGTCCTTCTTCGCCCGACTTGGCGGTATCCTTTTCGCTCGTGAGAGTAATGATAGGCTCGTTGTGGAAAAGAGCGTTAATCTCTTCGTCCGTGCCGAAATCTCCCGTCGTAACTGCGGAGAGCGCGCGGATAAGCGTGGTGATGGGAACTTTTCTCTGACGGTCCACGTGAACGGCAAGCGTTCCTGCGGGTTCCATCTCGTATTCTAACCACGCGCCACGGGAAGGTATAGACTGCGCGGTATAATAAATTTTACCCGTCTTCTGGTCCTTCGTCTCGTCCGAGAAATAAACGCCGGGGCTACGCACGAGCTGTGATACGATAACGCGCTCTGCTCCGTTGATAATAAACGAGCCGTTGGGCGTCATCTTGGGAAGATCTCCCATAAACACTTCCTGCTCAGTCATCTGTCCGCTTTCTTTGTAAACCAAGCGAGCCTTGACTTTGAGAGGGGTTGCGTAGGTAGCGTCACGGTCCTTACATTCCTTTTCGGAATACTTGGACTTGTCTTCAATGTGGTGAGAGAGGAAATGAAGCTCGATTCTACCCGAAAAATCGGTTATAGGCGAAAAGTCTTTGAAAACTTCGGCTATACCCTTTTCGAGGAAATCGGCGTATGACTTCTTCTGCACTTCGATAAGGTTGGGCATTTCAATAACTTCATCAACCTGAGCGAAACTGCGACGTTCGGTGTTACCGTATTTTACGGTACGGATTCTTCTTTCAGCCATTATTACTCCTTTTTATATTACGGATTTTCTCCGCAAAACTGTATTTTCCAAAATAATTATAAACGTAGTGATATTTTCAGCGAATATTATAGGATATACTATCAAAAATGCTCGATTCTTGACAAAAGGCAAAGAAAATAGAAAAAACGGAGCACGCAAAAAATTGCGTCCTCACATTAAAACTGCTCGTTTTATTTTGCTGTTTTTTCGGTTTTCTTAGACAACTCTCTATCCTATAAAAGATATTCTCATCAAGCATATTGCTCTTTACATGCTAACATAAAACCGAAAAGGGCAAAATATCACTATATTCTTGTATCGAGCATTTTACCATATAGAAAGTCTTTTGTCAAGAAAATTTCACAATATTTTTGGAAAATTTTGTGAAAATAAACAAATTTTTGAAAGAATTTCCGTTTTTACTCCACGAAAGGCAGAGTAATGACGAAAGTACTGCCTTCGCCGAGCGCAGAAGTTACCGTTATATCGCCGTGCAACATATCCGCGATACTTTTTGCGATGGCAAGACCGAGTCCCACGCCACCGCCACCTTCCCTACTACGGACTTTATCGCAACGGAAAAATCTCTCGAATATTTTTGAAAGGTCTTCTTCGGGTATGCCAATACCGTCGTCACGCACGGAAACGGTCGCCGTACCATCTTCAACGAAGGCTTTTATTTCCACTTCCCCGCCTGCGTTAGTGTATTTGATAGCGTTATCGGTCACTATGCGAATCAGTTCGACCACGAGAGAGCGGTCAGCGTGAACGGTAACGGTATCGGGCGCGAATACGGTGATAAGTCTGTCTACGCCTAACTGCCGATAACTTTCTACGATATCGCGCACGGCTTCAGCCAGGTCGAAAGTGATTGGGCTGGGCTTAAACGAGCCGAGCCGAGCGAGATGCAGAAGTTGTTCGACAATAACGCTCATATTCGTGGCTTCAGCGCGGAGAGTGAGCAAACCTTCGTTCAGCACGGCGGTATCGTTTTTACCCCAACGGTAGAGCATATCTGAGTAGCCCTGAACGACGGCTATGGGCGTGCGGAGTTCGTGGCTAGCATCGGACACGAAGTTACGCTGACGGCGAAAAGATTCTTCAATGTCGTCTAGCATAAGGTTTATACGGTCGGTCAGTTCCATAAGTTCATCCTGCGAGTCAACGGGATCAAGACGGGAAGAAAGGGATTCTGCCGTTATTTCGTCCATTTTATTTATCATTTTGCGGACAGGGCTGAGCATACTCTTGCTCGTCAAGGTTGCGAACGCCACGAAAAGCGCGACGAGCACGGGGACTAAGATAAACGAGCCGACCACGAGAGTATTGACGAGATGTTCGGCATGCCCCGTTCCCACGGAATACGCCACGTTGGCGATAATGAATATAGCGTAGCCCAAAAAAGTAAAAAAGAAAAGTACGCCGTTTAGTAAGGATACTTTTGCAGATATACTCAGATGGAAACGCTGAGATAATTTCGTATAAAGCAAGCGGAAAAGACCTATGGGAAAAATAACCCAAGATACTATTTCCACCCAAAGCGGATATTTGCCATTACGTTCGTTCTTACTCATACCCGATCCCCGTTTACGCCTTTATGACGTAGCCTGCTCCACGCACGGTCTGAACGAGTTTTATGTCGAACACGTCGTCTATTTTGGAACGCAAATAACGAACGTAAACGTCCACTACGTTGGTATTGCCATAAAAGTCAAAGCCCCAGACTGCTTCCAGCGTTTGCTCTCTCGATACTACTTCGCCTTTGTGATCAAGCAGATAAACGAGCAAGTCGTATTCTTTTTTTGTAAGTTCTACGCTCACACCGTCGTAAGTAACGCTGTGCGCCGAAAGGTCAACGACGAGTTTACCGTAAGACATACGCTTAACGCCCTCTTTGCTACGCTTTAAGTGTACGCGTATGCGCGCGAGCAATTCTTCAATCGCAAACGGCTTGGTCATATAATCGTTCGCGCCGAAGTCCAGACCTTCCACTTTGTCAATAAGTCGGTCACGCGCAGTAAGGATTATTACGGGCGTATCCTTGAACTTTCGTAAATTGCGAAGAACTTCCGTTCCGCTCATGCCGGGCAACATTAAATCGAGTATGATGAGTTCATACTCGTTTTCTAACGCGCTCGTCAACGCCTCGCCACCGTCGGCAACGTGCTTGACTTCATAACCTTCGTGCTCCAATTCCAGTTGCACGAACCGCGCTATTTTAATTTCATCTTCAACGATAAGTATCATATTTTTATTCTTGCGCACCGCTAACGCTCGCTGGCGCGTGCGCCAGAATTACCCGCGCTTGCGGTATCTTTTTTGTTCTTTCTTCCAAAAACCCCCTTGTCGCCCTTCGTTCTTGCGCGCCACTAACGTTCGCTGACGCGCGCGCAATACTTTTTCCGCATCTGTGGCATCTTTTCGGTTAAAAGTCAGGAAAATCCTCTCGATGCCGTAAGGCTATCTTCGAGGACGTGCGCCTAACGGCGTACGATTTTCCTGCCTTTTCCCTCGAAAATATATCCACATCTGCTGCTTGCCGTTGGTAATAGTATATTG
>JAFXKH010000024.1 GCA_017531795.1 Clostridia bacterium | reverse complement strand
CTTGAATAAAACTCGTCACGCACACGCTTATCCACATCGTAACGCAGATGGCTACCGCCACAACGAGCAGTATAATTCCGCCCATCGTTCCGCCATTTTCGCTGTGCTCTTTTCCGTTTTCTTCTCGCATTATTATTTCAGGCGTTCGCTTGCCAAAAAGACGGCAAACCTTTCTTATGACGAAAAATCCTACGCCTACGAGCAAAAGACTTATTATTACCCATAAATAAGCAAAACCGCTTTCAAACACACCGCCTATCCACGCCGTTATTCCGTTGTCTATGACGGGCACTGACAGAACTATTCCGATTGTATTATTGAAGGCGTGCGCAAACACCGCCGTCATTATATTACCTGTACGTATGGTCACGTATGCAAGCGTAGCGCCGAACAAGAATTGATAAACCGTCTGCATGGGATTCATATGCAAAAGCGCGAAAAACACTCCGCTGGTAAATACCATAAACACCGTACGCCATTTTTCGGATATTTTTCCCATAACGCCGAGTGAGGAAAGCAAACTGCCACGCATAAGCACCTCTTCGCAAACGGGCGCGAAGATTACCGCTTGAATAACGAGAAATACTATCGCAAGCGCACTTGACATATTTATAAAGCTTTTGTTTATATATCCTACGCTCACGAGCATATAATTGAAGGCAAGCGCAATCGCTTCAAAAAACGCTACGCTCAAAATAGCGATAACAAATCCTTGCAAAACCTGTTTTAACTTCGGACGAGTAAACGTGTAAGTATGATGAGAGTTAAAGAAACGGTTGGGTTGATACGCCGAGAAGAAAAAGCCCAGTTGTATAACGATATTTATTATGAACGAGGCTATTTCACGTCCATAACTTCCCTCTTCAAATCCCGCAAAAATAACGGAAGCAATTAGCGAAATTACCAGAAAAACAATGACCGCGTCAAGAAATGCCCAACACCCTTCTACTCCCGAGCATCTTCTTAATAATCTGTTTTTGTTCATACCTCAATTACCTCCGTTCTTTCGTGTTGAGTCGCTACTGTTATTTTTGCTTTTCCGCTTAAATTGTATTTTCTGAGTTCGTTTTCCGTTCTCGCAAGAGCGATTTCAGGCGTGTTGTTATTTTCGGAAAGGTGGCCGAGAATAATATTCCTGACTCCCCTGCCAACGAGTTTTGCCACGCACTCAGCGCAATCGTCGTTGGACAAGTGTCCGCGCCGACCGTCGATCCTCGCCTTTAATGCGGGCGAATAATCGGGATTTAAGCGGAGCATTTCCTTATCGTAATTGGATTCTATCAATACTACGTCCGAATCGCTTATTCCGTCCAGGGTGCTTTGTGGCATAATCCCAAGATCGGTTACTACGCTTATTTTACTGCCTTCGCTATAAAACGAATATCCATAACAAGGTACGTCGTGAGAAACGGGAAAGGGAGATACGGTAATATCGCCGTAATAAACGTCGCCTTGAAAAGGCTCGCCCTCTACGTTATTTATTCCGCTTTTCAATAATAACGGATATTTCAATAACGCGCCCTTTTTTATCGCGTTCGGTACGCAACGGAAATGGTCGGTATGCGTGTGCGTAAGAAAAATTGCTTTCGGCGATGCGCCGATACCGTCCATCGCTTCTTTTACTCTTTTGCACGAAACGCCGAAATCAAGGAGTAGTTCGGTACGCTCGCTTCCAACGTATATACAATTTCCTTTACTTCCGCTTGCTATGCTACAAATCTTCAATGCCATACATGTATTATATCAATGCGCGTTGACTTTGTCAATCTTGTGTGGTATAATCTTTATATGTATAATCATAAAGAAATTTCCAATCGCCTTGCTACGGCAATCGACTGCGCTCTGAAAAAGGTAGACGACGACATTTTGCGTTTGCTTAAAGAGGCTTACGCAAACGAGGATAATCCGCGCGCGAAATGGGCTCTCGCCCAAATAATCGAAAACGACGAGATCGCTCTCGCGCACAACTGCTATCCCTGTCAGGACACCGGGGTGGCTATGCTTTTCGTGACCGTTGGGCAGAACGCAACGTTTGACGGCTCGCTTGAAAACGCGCTTACCGAAGGCGTACGCTTGGGTTACGCCGACGCGCGCAAGTCTATCGCTCACCCTCTTACGCGGATAAATACGGGTGACAATACGCCTGCCGTGATATATTACGACGTTGTGGACGGTGACGGACTGAAGGTGGATTTCCTCGCAAAAGGCGCAGGCAGTGAAAATACTTCCTGTGTGAAAATGCTCACGCCATCCAAGGGCGCAGACGGTATCGTTTCCGCCGTTTGCGATATTGTAAAACAGGCGGGAGCAAACCCCTGTCCTCCTCTCCTTCTCGGCGTAGGCGTAGGCGGTACTATGGACAAGGCTTGCTTGCTTTCAAAAAAGGCGTTACTCCGTAAATGCGGTCAATATTCTGCGGATACGGAAGTTGCTAAACTCGAAAAGCGCATACTTGACGAAATAAACGCGCTCGGTATAGGCGCGCAAGGTCTGGGCGGAAAACATACCGCGCTCGCTTGCGCCGTTGAGATTGCGCCCACGCATATAGGTATGCTCCCCGTTGCAGTAACCATACAATGCCACAGCGCGCGACATACAAAAGTGAGGTTTTGATTATGCCTATTATTATGGATGAAAAGTATGACGTAACGAAATTACGCGCAGGCGACGAAATTCTTTTTTCGGGCACGGTCTATACCGCGCGTGATGCGGGACATAAAAGAATAGTGGAAACGCTGGCCAAGGGAGAACCGCTACCCTTTCCGCTTCAAGGCTCTGCGATTTATTACGCAGGTCCTACCCCGACGAAAAAGGGCGAGATTATCGGCTCGTGTGGACCGACTACGAGCGCGCGTATGGACGATTATACCCCCACGCTTCTTGACAACGGGTTGAAAATAATGATCGGCAAAGGAAACAGAAGTTCTGCCGTAATACAAAGTATGATTAATAACGGCGCGGTCTATCTGATTGCCGTCGGTGGCGCAGGCGCGCTGATAAAAAGTAAAATAACCGCTTGCGAGGACGTTGCGTATCTTGATCTGGGTTGCGAAGCATTAAGAAAATTGACGGTCAAGGATTTACCCTTACTCGTCGGAATAGACTGTAAAGGCAAAAGCATTTTATAATAGACTTAGAAAATACGGGGTTTCGATTCCGTATTTTTTACAACAAGAATTGCAATACTTTCCATAAAAAAATGCAATTGAATTGCTTTCCATTATATGTTATAATAGCAAAAATGTAACAAAGGGGATTTTATATGAGAAAAATACTCAATCTCAATAAAAATTGGACTTTCGAAATGAACGGAGTTCAAACCGACCTTGATATTCCTCACACCTGGAACGGCGTGGACGGACAAAACGGCGGTAACAACTACAAGCGTACTGTATGTTCGTACAAGAAAACGTTCGCTCGCCCTGATTTCAATCTTGGCGAAGAAGTTTATCTTGAATTCTGCGGAGTTAACTCCTCCTGCGAAGTATTCTTTGGCGGACAAAAAGTTTGCTCACACGACGGCGGATACTCCAAGTTCCGCGTATGCGTAACCTCTCTTATCCAAGACGAAAACGAACTTATCGTCAAAGTAGATAACAGAGCAAACGAAACGGTTTATCCGCAAACTGCAGACTTTACGTTCTACGGCGGAATTTACCGTGACGTAAATCTTATCGTCGTAAACGCTAACCACTTCGACCTTGATTATCATGGCGCGCCTGGAATTATGGTTACGCCTACTGTGGAAGGCAACGACGGCAAAGTGGAAGTAAAAGCTTTCGTTACGGGCAAGGGCGACGTGAAGGTATCCATCCTTGACGACAGCGGTAACGTTGTAGCAAGCGGAAACAACGGCGAAATGCTCACTGTAACCGATGCGCGTTTGTGGAACGGCGTTATTGATCCTTATCTTTATACTGCGAAAGCCGAACTCGTTTGCGGTGGCGTAGTAGTAGACGAAGTAAGCGCGAATTTCGGTTTCCGTACCTTCAAGATTGATCCGGACAAGGGCTTCTTCCTGAACGGCAAGTCATACCCCTTACGCGGTGTTTGCCGTCACCAAGACAGACCGAAAATCGGAAACGCTATCACCAAAGAAATGCACGAAGAAGATATGTCGCTTATCGTCGAAGTCGGCGCGACGACTATCCGTCTTGCGCATTATCAGCACGACGATTATTTCTACGACCTTTGCGATAAGTACGGTATGGTAGTTTGGGCAGAAATTCCTTATATTTCCAGACATATGAACGGCGCAGACGAAAACGCAATGAGCCAAATGAAAGAACTCATCAGTCAGCAGTACAATCACCCGTCTATCGTTTGCTGGGGACTTTCCAACGAAATAACTATGCATCCCGCAGGTGAGGACAGACTTGATTTCCACAAAAAGCTTAACGACTTCTGTCACAAATTCGATCCTACCCGTCCGACGGTAATTGCCGTATATATGGTAGCAATGGTACGCAATAAACTCAATTACGTTCCTGATCTCGTATCCTACAACCTCTATCACGGTTGGTATCTTCCTTTCTTCTCTCTTTCGGGCAAGAAACTCGACCGTTTCCACAAAGTACATCCTACAACGCCCCTCGGTCTTTCTGAGTACGGCGCAGAGGCAATGCCCAATCTCCATAGCGTAAAACCCAAGCGCGGTGACAATACCGAAGAATTCCAGTGTATTTTCCACGAAAAATATCTTGACATAATCGAAGAACGCGATTACCTTTGGGCTACGCACGTATGGAACATGTACGATTTCGCCGCTGACGCTCGTAACCAGGGCGGTGAACCCGGAATGAACCACAAAGGTCTCGTGACGTTTGACCGTAAAACCAAAAAAGACGCCTTCTATCTCTATAAGGCACATTGGTCAAAAGATCCGTTTATTCACGTTTGCGGAAAGCGTTTCGTAAACCGCACGGGAGATACCGCGCTCGTTAAAGTATACTCCAACCAAAACGAAGTAGAACTTTTCGTAGACGGAAAATCGGTAGGTAAAAAGACGGGTAAATATAAGTTTGAATTCAACGTACCGTTTGGTAAGAACACGAAAATCGAGGCAAAGAGCGGAGATCTCTCAGACGAGAGCGTTATCAATAAAGTATCTTCCCCCGACCCTGCTTATAAGTTGACGAGAAAGAACAAAGGAAGCAACAAGAGTTGGGAAAAATAATCCGCCATTTGTGACCTCCCAAAAGATGAACTCCATAGAATCTCAAGGGAATACCTAAAATGAGTTGTTAACGGCAAAGCCTGTTAACAACTCATTTATTTTGCGCTTTTTTCAAAAAAGCGTATTCAAGCCAAATCTTAAAACTTACGAATTTTGCAAGAAGAGCGACTGCTGTGCGAAACGTGGGTGAAAATTTATTCTTCTCTGCTATACAGTAAAGACATAACGAATAAAAAAGGTGTCGCTCTATGCGTAACACCTTTTTTAATTTATTTGAAACGTTATTTTTTTGGATAATCAAGTCCGCTTGTTCCGCCGAGAACGTCGCGTTCGGGAAGAACTTCAAGACCTTGCGCGCCGTCTTTAATGCACTTCAAAAGGAAGACATGCGGTTTCTTCGCTTCCGTCGGGCGAAGTATTTGCAAGACCTTGGGTGTAAGTTTACGCCGAGTTGCTTCGCTCATAACTTCGTCTAATCGCTCGGTTATATGTACCATATAAAGTTTTCCGCCCGTACCGAGCAGATAAGCGGATGCATCAAGAACGTCGGCAAGCGTCATTTCCACTTCGTGACGGGCAATACGGATTTCACGGCTCAGACTTGCCTCCCCGCTTCCCTTTCGTCTGTACGGTGGATTGCACGTAACGATATTGAAACTGCCCCTTTCATACCGCAAGTGTAAGTTTTGTACCCTATCTACGACTATTTCTATGGGCAATCCGTTCAGTTTTGCGTTACGCTCAGCGACTGACGCGACTTCTTCTTGCAATTCCACTCCCACCGTTGGTATGCCTTTTTTCCCTGCAAGCAAAACGGGCACGATCCCCGTACCGCAACCAAGGTCAATGGCTTTATCTTTTCTCCCGCCCTGCGCGAAGTTGGCGAGTTCTACGCCGTCCGTTCCAAACGGGAAAAAGCGATCGTCCTGAATAAAACGCAAGCCGTTTGTGAGAAGGTCACTAACAGTTTCCATTATTTGATTTTATATACTCCGTCAAGATTGCGGTATTGTTGCGCGTTGTCAAGGCCGTAACCGATTATGTAAGGGTTGTTGTAGAAAGAGAAACCGCAATAGTCAGGCTCTATGTCCACAACACGGCAGTCGGGCTTATTGAGAAGTGTGGCGATTTTTACCATATTCGCGCCCTTTTCGTAGAAATACTCTTTCAATGCTTTGAGCGTTCTGCCTGTGTCAATTATGTCTTCCACGATAAGAACGTCTGCGCCTACGATTTCAGAGTCGTCTACCGAAGAATATTTCATATTAACAGTTCCAGTAGACAACATTCTGTCGCCCGTTGCCGAGTAATACGAACTTGCGGCAACGAAACCAAAACGAACGTCGCGGTCACGAATTGCTTTTACTAAATCCGCGTAAAAAAGTACTGCGCCTTTTATTACGCATATAGCTAGCAATGGTTTGCTGGGAATAAAGTCCGCGCAAATTTCCGCGCCCATTTCTTTTACTCTTTCCGTAATTTGACTTTGTGTGTAAAGTTGCTCAATGTTTTCAGCCATATCATCTTCCCCGAAGCAAGTTAATTCTTACTGCTTTTTCGGTTTTATCGTCTATTTTAATTTTTTCGCCCGTTGCTACGCCTATTATCATAAGGACGGTTTGTCCCGATGCCAGACAAAGCAGACTTTTTCTTTTGTATTTAGGTATTTTCTTGTCTATCAGCCAGTCGGATAAGGACTTTTCAGAGCCACCTATCGGGCAGAATTTATCGCCGTTTCTCCGAGTGCGTATAACTGCGCCGTCGGGAATTTTGTAATAATCCGCCACCGTTTCTGTCTTGTTGACAAAAGGTGGAACTTCTTCCGCAACGAGTTTGCCAAGCGGGAGTTCCGTTTCACCGAGAGTGAACGAAAGCGAACAGTTCAAAGATTCGAAATTGCGGTATATACGCACGCCGTCTTTTTCTTTTTCGGCGCGGTAACCGTGAGGCAAGTCCACTCCTGCTCCACACCTTTTTTCAAACAATTCGCTTACCGCTCTGACGTGCTTGCCCGTATAATCGCAAACCAACCCGACGAGAGAGAACGCAGAAAGAATAGTCTCTCCGTCTGAAGCGGTTATCAGCGCAGAATCGCCGTCCATACGCGCTTCACTTATACTTCGCGTATTGCTGACGTTTTCGGCAAGGCGAAGTACGGCTTCATCTACGGACGGGTATTTTTCACGCACGAGCGGAAGCACTCGGTTACGAATAAAATTCCGTGAATACGTATCGTCAAGGTTGGTCGAGTCGGTAACGTAAGGAAGGCTATTCTCACCGATATATTCCATAATTTCCGCCTTTGAGCAAGACAGCAACGGACGAAGTACTTCACCGCTTTCGTTCATACCGACAAGACCTTTCAGCCCCGAGCCACGAAACAGGTGCATAAGGATTGATTCTACCCTATCCGAAGCGTTATGCGCCGTCAGTATGACGTTATTTTCCGATCGAAGTTTTGCGAAAAACTCTCTCCGCAAAAGGCGCGCCGTCGTTTCTATGCTTGCGCCTCTTTTTTTGCTTTCGGCAGGAACGTCAAAACGCTCAAACACCAAACGAAGCCCATAAGATTTCGCGCGGTCTGCTACGAACGCCGAATCGCGAGCCGATTCTTCTCCGCGTATACCGTGGTCAAAATTCAGCACCACCAGACGGTTTTTCGGAACGAGATTAAATCTGACTATTACGTCAAGCAGACAAGCAGAATCACTCCCTCCGCTTACCGCTACGTATACGTCGCCGTGCGAAGGGAGATGTTTTGATAGACTGTTTTTTACCTTTTCGGGTAAAGTCATTTTATCCTCTGGTCGAATAGTTAGGCGCTTCCTTGGTGATTGAAATATCGTGAGGGTGACTCTCGATAAGGGAAGCGCTCGTAATTCTTACGAAACGCGCGTTCTTGCGAAGGTCGTCAATAGTCGCTTGTCCAACGTAACCCATACCGCTACGAATACCACCGCAAAGTTGGAATACGATATCTGCAAGCGCGCCACGGAAAGGCACTCTTCCTTCAACACCTTCGGGAACGAACTTGGAATTGGTCGATACGCTTCCTTGGAAATATCTATCCTTGCTTCCAAGGGGCATTGCTCCAAGACTACCCATACCGCGATAGGACTTGAAACTTCTGCCTTGATAAATTTCGAGTTCTCCGGGGCTTTCTTCCGTGCCTGCGAACAACGAGCCGAGCATAACTGCGTTCGCGCCTGCTCCGATAGCCTTTGCAATATCGCCCGAATATTTGATACCGCCGTCAGCGATTGAGGTTTTGCCGTACTTGTCTGCCATTTCACTGCAATCCATAATTGCCGTTACCTGAGGCACGCCGATACCTGCGACTATTCTCGTCGTGCAGATAGAACCAGGGCCCATACCTACTTTGACAACGTCCGCGCCTCTCTTGATAAGGTCTTCGGCTGCGTGCGCCGTTGCGATATTGCCGGCAATAAGAACGACGTTGGGGAAAGCGTTCTTGACTTTTTCTACGGCGTTAAGCACGTTGGCGTTGTGTCCGTGCGCCGAGTCAAGACAAAGCACGTCTACTCCCGCTTTAACGAGCGCGCTTGCTCTGTCCAGGCAATCTGCGCCTGCGCCGATAGCCGCGCCACAAAGAAGTCTGCCCTTCGCGTCCTTTGCGCTGTTGGGGTATTTTATTACTTTTTCTATATCCTTAATGGTGATAAGACCTTTCAGGTGGAAATTCTTATCTACGATAGGAAGTTTTTCTATTCTGTGATGCGCGAGTATGCGTTTCGCTTCTTCCAAAGTCGTACCCTCACGCGCGGTAATGAGATTTTCTTTCGTCATTACTTCGTCAATAAGGCGATCAAAGTTGGTTTCAAAACGCAAGTCGCGGTTGGTAAGAATACCAACGAGTTTACCGTTAGCATCCGTAATGGGCACGCCTGAAATGCGGTATTTCTGCATTAGCGCAAGCGCGTCTGTAAGTTTATGCTCGCGCGAAAGAGAGAACGGATCGTTGATAACGCCGTTTTCACTGCGCTTAACCTTGTCCACGTGCTCAACCTGCGCGTCAATCGACAAGTTCTTATGAATAATACCCAAACCGCCCTCTCTTGCCATTGCTATTGCAAGTTTGGACTCCGTTACCGTATCCATAGCCGCAGAAATAAGAGGAATATTAAGTTCCACTTCCTTAGTGAGTCTTGTTTTTAGACTTACTTCGCTCGGTACTACCTCACTTTTTGCGGGAATAAGAAGTACGTCGTCAAAAGTAAGACCTTCTTTTACTATCTTATCCATTTTTCTCCTCCGTTTATATTGAAAAATTTATTACGATATTATATTGCAGGCAACGACTTTATAAAATCGGTATACGCCGTTTTTGCGCGCGACGCTTCTGCCTCGTTCATAACGCCGAGTTTATATAAATTATCTGCAAGCAGGCGCAATCTATACAGTCCGCTTCCCTTCGTCGCCACTTTGACTATATCCGTTTTTCCGCCTGTCGTCACGTCTGTTTCCGAAAGCAACTCGCCAAACCCTACGCAAATATTTTTCGCTTTCGACATATCCACTCCGCCACTACGAACGGCCGTATACTCTATCAGCATACTGACTGTACCTAAGTTCGGATTTTGCATAGACGCAGTTACGAATTCCGAACTCTCGTTATCTTTATCAAGAGCAAGGGCAGACCTTACATATTGCGCGTGCACGTGGTCGTCATAGCCGTATATTACGCTAAGCGCAGAGGGCTCGTCCGCCAATCCTTCTATGTATTTAGCGTCTATCGTTGCCGAGCGTTTGGCATGGCAAGGCGTAGAAAGATAGGCTTTCGTAAGATCGTACTCGCGTTGATAATTGTTTGCCAGCGACGCGCAATCAACCCCCACAACGAGATATGACGAGTATTCGCAACGCCCGTCACAATTTTCAATATCGTGACCAACGCGTTCTGCCGATACCTCAGCGTAATGAGAGGCTTTTTCGTACAGTCCCATCGCGCGGTATAAATTCATATACGCCTTTGGAAAAAGGCAGCCAATAACGGCGGCTGCCAATGCTATTAAAACGAAAAACCAAAAGAGTGTAATAAACGCAATTCGCGTGATAAACGAGCCGACGCTTTCTTCCGCTTCGGGCTGACCTTTTTCCTTTAACGACTTGCGGTACTCTTCGTTCATTATTGCTTTTTAGTATACCACAAACTTCAAAGATAGTAAACCTTTTTGAGCGTACAATAAAAAATTTTTATCCTCTTACGGCGGTAATTTCTCCATCATCAGCGGAAACAAGTACGCTCGTCGTCGTTTCGTCGTGATTAAAGGTTATTACCCAATATAGTCCGTCCGCCATAGTCACCGTATTTTCTGATAGACGGATATAAATTTCATAATTATTCCAAGTGTTAAGTCTGCTCCCCACTTGTTCAAGAGCAAGAGTAAAGGCGTATTCACTCTCAATTTCAGGTTGGCGTGGATAAAGAGTAACGGTTTTACCGCACACGGTTATCGTCAAGCCTTCTTCTGCCGACGGCTCAATTTTAAGCGAAGTTTCGGCAGAATAGGTTTTTTTGAAGGGGTGGCGCGTAAGCGTAAGCGTGACCTCCGTTTCACCTTGGGAAAAAGTGAGCTCACCCTTTTCTCCGCTGAGCAGTCCGCTGTACGGCGTAACCGTAAAAACGGTATAGTCAGTCTTTTTCGACGAGCATACGTCGTCGGGGGCAAAGGGCGTTTCCCTTTTTCCGCTTATTCCTTCAATGCGGAAGTCTTCCGTTTCCGCCTCCATAAAGACGTATCTGTAATCGGATATTTTGTCCGAATACTTTTCTATATTCGTTTGCGAGCAACCGCAAACGAATAGCGTTGCAATAATCGCCACTAAGGTCGTAAATATAATTTTTTTCATATTATAATATACGCCAATATAAAATTATAATGCCTGAAAAACTTTTGTTTCAGGCATTATATAAAATATTTTTTCTTTTTTTAAGCGGCTTTGACGCGGGTAAACATACGGACTACGTCGGTGTTTTTTTCAGCAAAATCCGTCATTATTGCCGAACGCTCCACGTGTGAGTCGGGCGGATAAATCGCCTCAACGTACATTCTGGCGTAAGCGTGCCAGTCGCAGTCGCAATCTTCTTCGTCCGTGCAGTTATCGTGACTTTCAAGATATTTATCAAGGAAGTACACGTAGTCGGCAAGCGCCTCGTCTTCGGTTTCCACCATTTTTGCCCAATCGGCGTGGGCAGTGGCGATTATTTCGTCGTAATGCTCTTCTGCGTATTCTTCGCCATGTTCGGCTATTTCCGCTTCATAGTATTCGTATTCGAGAAGAGAACGAGGATTTTCTATTTCATAAGCGAAGTCATCGGCGACCTGTCTGACGGGTGTTGCTGAGCCCACCCAAGCCATATTTTCGTATGCGATATTATAAGTGTTTACAAAGGATATGAAATACTGCGCGGCAGTCACGTTACCAGCGTACTTTGGTATGCACCAATTATCCACCCATACGTTCGTACCTTCCTTGGGAACGGAGTACCAAAGATTAAGATTTTCTTCCATACCGATAACGTATCCTGCATCACATGACCACACGAAGCCGAGCGCCGCGTTACTCTTTCCGTTCATTAAGTCTTCCTTACCTTCGTCGCTTTCGTAGGCGTAAAGGTATTTCTTCTGACTTTTGAGCGTTTCTTCGGCAGACTTTATCGTTTCGTCATTGGGGAAATTCATACACTGCGAGAGCAGTTTTTTATATTCTTCGTTATAATCGGTAAAGCCGTTAGACAAACGGGAGAGTTCGTCGGAATAATAATATATGTTTGCAGAAGCATAAGCATCACGAACGCTGTTCTTCATATACTTCATACCCGTATAGTCGTCCTCAAACAGAGTTTTCCACGTCGTCATATCCTCTACGCTTCCACCTGCTTTCTCAATTTTTTCGCGGTCGTAAAGGAGTCCGAAAGTTCCCCACATATACGGAACGGAATATATTTTTCCGCCCTTCGTCCAACCCTCGTCGTACGTTTCCACGAGTTCCATAAGCGCGGAGTTCATTATGTTCTTATGCGTTATTTCATCTTCTTCTTGCAGTCCGTACGCAGTGGGATCTTCATCTTCGAAGGCGTGTGCCCATATTTCGTCGAAATTTTCGTCGTTAATGGGAAGAAGAAGGTTGTTCGTACGCAATTTCTGTACGGTGTAATCGGAAGGGCAAATCAAGTCGTAGTCAGCGCGTTTGTTCGCAATCTGAGTATACATCGTTTCGTTGGTGTCGAAGACGGAGTACTCCACACGGATAGGCTTGCCCGTTTTTTCCTCGTACCATTCTTCAAAGGCGGACACTACGTCCACGCTATCGTAACTGCCGTCGGCTATGTACTCTCCGCAGTTATAGACTTTAAGGACTTCCGTTCTGTCACCGCAACCGGTAAAAAACACGGGGGTTGCGCAAAACAAAGCCACGGCAAGAGCAAAGGACAGGATTTTTTTAATTCTCATACGTTACCTCCTGCAAGCTTTGCTTTTTTGCGACGGGATGCCGAGTATATATTTATACCGATTAAAACGGCGAGTATTCCCACGAAAATTATCGTACTGAGCGCGCGGAAAGTCGGATCTATGCCGTGCTTGGTAGACGAGTATATGAGCGTGGAAATCGTTTCCAAACCGCTACCCTTATTAAACAGCGTAATAACGAAGTCGTCGAGCGAGAGCGTAAACGCCATTACCGCGCCACTGATTATGCCCGGAATAAGTTGCGGAAGAATTATGGTGAAGAGCGTACGGAACGCGCCTGCGCCAAGATCCCTGCCCGCTTCGTATAAATTGGGGTTTATTTGTCCCAATCTCGGCATAACCGAAAGTATAACGTAAGGCGTGCAAATCATAGTATGCGCTATTATGAGAGCGACGTAGCCGTCCAGATAATTCAGGCAAACGATAAAGAATACCATGAACGCTACCGCCGTTACGATATCTGCGTTTATGACCGTTATGCGGTTTACCGCGCTCATAGCGTTCTTGAACGGACGATGAAGATAATATATTCCCACAGCGCTTATCGTACCGATAAAAGTGGCGAAAAGACAGCTTACGCCTGCTATAATAAAGGTATTCGCTACGGCAGACATAATCTGTTCGTTAGTAAACAGCCCCGCGTAAAGGTCAAAGGTAAAATCAAAGTTCCCCCACGCGCCTATACCCGACGAGCCTGAGAAAGAGAATATTACGAGTATTACGATAGGCAAATACATAACGGCGAGCATAAGCCATATAAATACTTTGCCGAGAAGATATAATTTATTCTTTTTCATAATACACCTCCCAACGCATCGTCCGTGCTTTTGCCCTTACTGAGCAGGTTAGAAAGCGCCATCGTGCCTGCGACGAGCACGAGAAGAATAAGGCTGAACGCCGCGCTTCCGCCCCAGTCACCACCGTTAATAAGTTCGTTTATCATACTGCCTACCATATAAGTGTCTGCTCCGCCCATTATTTCGGTTACGGAGAAAGTAGACATAGTAGGCATAAAGACCATAAGAATTCCACTCATTATGCCGGGTACGGACAACGGCAACGTTACTTTTAAAAATGTGCTTACCCGTGATGCGCCAAGATCGTGGCTGGCTTCGATGAGAGACTTGTCCATATTCGCAAGCGTGGTATACAGAGGCAAGAGCATAAACGGAAAGAAGTCGTATACTAAGCCGATAAGCGCAGACACAAACCCTCTTTGCATACCGAAAAGGTCAATAAGTAAGTTTTGAAGCGCGTACGTACGAAGCAAACTGTTTACCCACATAGGAAGCACGAACATAAGCACGAGTAACGCTGACTTATTGATTTTCGAGTTAGCGAGGCACATAGCGAGCGGATAAGCTATCACAAGACAGATTACCGTTGTCAAAGCCGCTACGCCCATAGAAAAGAGCATTGTCTTTATGTTTTCGGCGTGTGTAAAGAAATACGCAAAGTTGTCGAAAGAAAAGGTGTCGTCCGGACCGATAAAGGCAAAGCCAAGCAGTATGCAAAGGGGTACGACGACGAAAATTACGCAAAGTACCGCGTACGGAAAACAGAAGTACGAACGCTTGAAAGCGAGCGCTCTACGCAGTTTCGTTTTCTTTGCGAGGAGGGGAGGCTCACTCATCTTCAGTTTCCTCCTCTATTTTTTCCACTTTTACTTTATCGCGACGAAGATTGATACCAACACGGTCGTTAATATCCCACTCGTCCACCGTATCTACGAAAAAGTCCTCGTCGGTATCCGTATATACTTGCACCTGATAATAACTACCCTTATATATGGACTGCGTTACGTTACCGCCTATTACGCCGTCTTCTTCGTCGTCAGTCAGTTCTACGCCGTCGAAAGGCACGATTACTTTTAACTTATCCCCCTTTTCCACGCCTTCGGGCAGATCGAGTTCAAAGTCACCTTTACACATCCATACGAGATTTTCGCCGTCCGCTTCGCCGATAAATTCGTTCGCCGAGCGCATCTTCTTCATAATATGAATACCGTCGGGCGAAACGTAAAGTCCGACTTTCGAGCCTTCCGCTTTGCCGTTGGTACTTTGTACGGTAAATTCATAACCGCCCGTTTGTACTTCCATTTCATAATAAGTGCCTTTGAAAATGGAAGAAATGACTTCGCCCGTCATCTGCGCTTTTTCGTCGCTTTCGCCTATCAGTTCTATATCCTCGGGGCGAATAACTATATCCACGCTTTCGTTCTTAGCAAAGCCCTTGTCCGAGCAAGGCAAAATCACTCCCAGCGCGCTTACTTTGAAGTCCGCTATCATTTTGCCTGCGAGCAAATTACTTTCGCCTATAAAGTTGGCTACGAAGGCGTTAGCCGGCTCGTCGTATATCTTCTTGGGCGTTCCTACCTGCTGTACCGCGCCGTCGCTCATAACGACGATAGTGTCCGACATGGTAAGCGCTTCTTCCTGGTCGTGAGTGACGTAAATGAAGGTTATACCAAATTCATTGTGCATGCGTTTGAGTTCAAGTTGCATTTCTTTACGCATTTTCAGGTCGAGCGCGCCGAGTGGCTCGTCAAGGAGCAGTACTTTTGGTTCAAGCACGATAGCGCGCGCAATCGCCACTCTTTGTTGCTGTCCGCCCGAAAGAGTAGTTACGTTGCGGTGTCCGTACTCGGCAAGCCCAACGACTCCGAGCGCGCGCTCTACTTTCACTTTTATTTCTGCTTTGGTGAGTTTGCGGAAAAGTTGTTTCGTCTTGCCGTTTCTCAGTTGTTTTTCACCGCTTGGGATTTTAAGTTGTTTAAGACCGTAAGCGATGTTTCCAAAAACGCTAAGGTGCGGAAAAAGCGCGTATTTTTGGAACACGGTATTTATCGGACGTTTGTTGGGCGGTATATCCGTCACGTCTACGCCTTCGAGAAGAATCTTTCCGCTTGTCGGCGTATCAAACCCTGCTATCATACGGAGCAAGGTCGTCTTTCCGCAACCACTCGGTCCAAGCAAGGTCACGAATTCGCCACGGTTAATGGCAAGCGATACGTCGTCTACCGCTGTTACGTCCGAGAAAACTTTGGTGACGTTCGTTATTTCTATGATTTTTTTCTTTTTGTAATTCACTTCTGCCATGATTATTCTCCCACGATAACCCAAATAAATTCAGAAGCCGTTTGGCTTTCGTTTTTGATGTGATGTGGCTTGCCCGAATCGTAATAAAAGGACTCGCCTGCTTTTACTTTCGCTTTCCTGTTCCCACTTGCGACCGTTATCTCACCGCTGAGGACGTAACCGAATTCTTCTCCGTCGTGCGGTACGTCACGTTCAGTTTCTGCGCCCGGAAGCAAGGTCATCTTCATCGGTTCCATAAGCAATTTTTCATTGCTTGGTACGAGCCACCTGACCGTCGAGTCTTCCGTGACTTTTTCAAAACAGTCTTCTACTTTATAATTCAAGGGCAGTTCTTCTTCCTCGCTGAAAAATTCCCCAAAAGACGAACCGAGCGCCGTTATTATGTCACCGAGTGTGCTGATAGACGGGCTGGTCAGATCGTTTTCCAACTGACTGATATATCCTTTTGTCAGTTCGCACCTATCCGCAAGTTCTTCTTGCGTCAGCGCGCTTTTCAGCCTTAATGCCTTTAATTTCGTTCCGATTTCCATTTATTACCTTCTTATAAGAGGTTTAGTATTTATAAACTTTGTTTTTAACAATAATTTTTTTCCTAAACTTTAAGTTTAGGAAAACTAAACTCATAGTCGAAAAAATTATATTATATACGAGTAGATCAAGTCAAGTAAATATAAGTAATATTTTGAATAAAATGGTCTGAAATTTAAGAAATAAATAATATTTTGAAGAATAAATTTGCGAAATTGCGTGACGAAGGTTGACATAAAATCTATCGTATTGTATAATTTTATATAGAAACGTTTTAAGCTAAAAAAATATAACCTTATCATTATTTTGGCAATAAAAGGACTTAAATTTATGGGCAAAAATCTTACGCAAGGAATAGAAAAAGCGCCTCAACGGGCTCTTTATAAGGCGCTCGGTTTGTCGGATGCCGAACTTGAAAAACCTATTATCGCTATCGTTTCGGCGCAAAGCGGTATCGGTCCCGAACACGCGCATCTCAGCGACGTAGCAGAAGCGGTCAAAATGGGTGTTATAGCATCAGGTGGTACGCCCGTTATTCTGCCTTCCGTTGGCGTCAGCGACGGATTAGCTATGGGCGTGGGCAAAAAGTACGCTTTGCCTTCCCGTGAAATCGTTGCGGACGGTGTGGAAGCGATGCTTGTCGGACACGCCTTTGACGGCGTAGCGCTTATTCCCGGAGCAGGCAACGTACTTCCCGGTATGCTTTTGGGCGCGCTCAGAGTCAACGTCCCCACTATCGTAGTATCGGGCGGTCCTATGCAATCCAACATAGTAAACGGCAAAAAATCGTCTGTAAACGCTGTTTTTGAAGGCGTGGGCGGTGTAAGAGGTGGAAAACTCAGTCTGTCGGAACTGCAAGACTTGGAAAACGGAGCGTGCGGAGAAAATGGAAGCGGAGCAGAACTTAATACCGCAAACGCTATGAGTTGTTTGCTTGAAACGTTGGGAATCGCTCTGCCCGAGAACGGCACGGCGCTTGCTTCAAGCGCGGACAGAATCCGTTTGGCAAAAAAATCGGGCGAATACATAGTAAAAGCGGTGGAAGACGACGTCACGCCCAAGATGATACTTACCAAAGATGCGTTTATCAACGCTATCACTTGTGAAAACGCAATCGGCGCAGATGCGAACACCGTGCTTCATCTTATCGCGCTTGCAAACGAGTGTGGTATTGAACTTACTTATGACACGTTTGCCAAGATTTCCAATATTACGCCTACTCTTTGCTCTCTTTCCCCTGCTACCGAACACGATATGGATGCTTTCGGTAAGGCGGGTGGCGTTATGGCTGTACTTGCCGAGCTTGCGAGCAAAGGGCTTATTAAGGGCAATATGAGAACGATTACGGGCAAAACGCTTGCAGAACAGTACGCCGAAAGCGAGATTAAGGACGATTCTGTTATTCGCTCCGTAGATAATCCTTTGTCCAAGACGGGCGCGCTCGCTTTTCTCAAAGGCAATCTTGCCGAAAACGGCGCAGTCGTGCTTCGCAGTACGGTCAGTCCTTCTCTGCTTAAATTCGTGGGCAAAGCCAAGTGCTTCGATTGTGAAGAAGATGCAGTTTCGGCTATACTCGGCGGTAAAATTCAAAGCGGTGACGTCGTGGTTATCCGCTACGAAGGTCCGCAGGGCGGTCCGGGCATGAGAGAAATGCTCTCTCCCCTTTCTGCGCTCGTAGGCATGGGGCTTGCCGACAGCGTTGCGCTTATTACTGACGGGCGTGTGGGCGCGACGAAAGCTACGGCTATCGGACACGTTTCCCCCGAAGCAGGCGTGGGCGGTAAAATCGCTATCGTTCACGACGGCGACAAAATAAAAATTGATATTCCAAACAGTAAACTCGAACTTGACGTGCCGTCCAAAGAAGTCGCAACGAGAACGAAGAAACTTAAACTCAAAGACGTTTCGGCTTCGGGCTATCTTCTCAGATACGCTCATCTCGTAACGAGCGCAGAAAAAGGCGCAGTTATGAAAAAGAAATTTTAATAAACTTTCTTGATCAAAAAAGACAGTTGCGCATCATAGGCAACTGTCTTTTTCTTTATTCTTGTATTTTCCTTTTCTGGTTTTTTATAATTTATTTTGCAAAGTTTTTAAGCGTTTCACCCGTCATGCGATAGGTCGTCCAACAGTTCATTTGTTTCGCGCCGAGCGAGAGATAAAACTTGATACTCGGTTCGTTCCAATCCAGACACGACCATTCCAATCTTCCGCAACCACGCTCCACGCAGATGCGGGCAAGTTCTTTCAAAAGCGCTTTTCCGTATCCTTTTCCTCTGTGCGACGGCAGTACGAAAAGGTCTTCAAGGTATATCCCCGCCCGTCCAAGAAAGGTGGAGAAGTTATGGAAAAAGAGCGCGAAACCGACTTCTTTGCCCTCTTCGGTCGCAAATATTACTTCGGCTTTCTTGTTATCAAACAGCCAAGTTTCGAGAATTTCGGGTGTTGCCACCACTTCGTCAGCCATACGTTCGTATTCGGCAAGCGCCTTTATGAACTCAAATATAATCGGAACGTCCTTTCTTTCCGCCTGTCTTATTATCATAGTTACTCCTTTTGAGTGTTTTTATAAACGTCGACCGCAAAACTTCGGCAACGAATTGTCTTGTTTGTGCTTTTATCCCCTTTTGGTTCGCTTCGTTCTCGCAACCGAAGAAAGCGTATATCGCAAATTCTACACGAG
>JAFXKH010000023.1 GCA_017531795.1 Clostridia bacterium | reverse complement strand
GTTCCGCCCTCTTTCCCGATACGTTTATGCTGTCAGCGTTTTGAACGACGTGATAATTACTGAGAAGCAACGCCCCGTCTTCGTACTCTGTTACAGCAACAGCCGAACCATGTTTTGTTTCACCGCTTTCGGCTACAACGGTATAAACGTTGCTCTTAAATTGCTCTGCCCGTTCATGTCCGTTCAAATTATCGCACGCAAAAAGTCCTACCGAAAATACTAGTAGTAAAATTGCGATTATTGATTTTTTGATGACTTTTTTCATTTTGCTTTTCTTATAGCTATTACTTCGTAATAGATGGTTTGTGCTTTTTACTTGTGTTTATAGCTATTACTTCGTAATAGACGGTTTATGCTTTTTAAGTTTTTTAATATGTATTTCAAACTATCCCCTTATTATTTTGCCCGTTCCCAAATAATATTTGGGCAAACCAAAGGAAACGACTTCTTCCCAATTTATGGGCGTTTGTCCGCGAGAGAGCAAAAACTTATTTGCGCGGGAAAAGGGCTTCGAACCGAAAAATCCGTTATGCGCGCTGAGTGGAGAGGGGTGCGCGCTTTCTATTATACAATGACTTGAAGAAATCAAAGACACTTTACTGCGCGCGTTTCTTCCCCAAAGTATGAACACCAAGGGTTTTTCACGCTGACCGAGTTTCGCTATTACGCTGTCAGTAAACCGTTGCCACCCACAACGCGAGTGCGCGTTGGATTCGCTTGCGCGTACCGTGAGCGTTGCGTTGAGCAAAAGTACGCCTTGCTTTGCCCAGCCCGTAAGTTCACCGCTTTTTCCTGCCATATTCACGCCAAGATCATTTTCGATTTCTTTATAAATATTCCGCAATGAAGGCGGAAGCGGTACGCCGTCGGATACTGCAAATGCAAGACCGTTTGCTTGACCGGGATTTATGTACGGGTCTTGTCCTACGATTACGACTTTCACGTCCGAAAACGGAACGTATTTGAGCGCAGAAAAAATGAGCGAGCGAGGAGGATATACGGTATACTCCTCGTACTCCCGCTTTATAAATTCTTCTATTTGATGAAAATACTCCTTTCCTTTTTCTTCAAAAAGAATATCATCCCACTCGTTCCCTATACTGAAATCCATAAGTATAGGATAACAATTTTTTTGTATTTTTGCAAGTATAATTTATACAAATGCGAAAATACTTTATTTGTACAAAAGAAAAACCAAAGATAAAGGAGGCGCAAGCCTCCCTATTTTTTTTTATGCGCTAAAATACTCCGTCTCCGTCGTTACAGCCATCTGATTTGCTTCCCAGTAAAAGCGAAATTATTATCATAGTATAAGTGAGGACGTAGTGTCGCAGTTTCCGCTTCTGTCGTTCAAAACCAAAAGCATTAAAAGTAATAGTCTGAAAATTTCGCTGTTATCCGTCATAACTTTTATATATGCGCCAAAATTCGTTTGTGTGTATGCGTTATAATGTCACTATGATAATCAGCACTATAAAACCTAATAATTTTTCATTGCTCGACAAAAAGACGAAAGCGCTCGTGGAAAAATATATGCCCTCGCGGGATTCTCTCGAAAATATGTCCACGATTTTTACAGCCTTCGCAGATCCCGGACGACTGAGAATTATCTCCGCGCTTTCAGTCAGCGAAATGTGTGTGGGCGATTTGTCTTCCTTGCTTGGAATAAACCAGACTACGCTTTCCCATCAATTACGTTTCCTTAAAAGCGCAAACGTCGTTACATACAAAAAGCAAGGCAAAGTTGTCTTCTATTCCCTGACGCGTCCGTCTGTTGTTGACGACTTTATGCTTATCGCTTGTCATCTCGGCAATCGTGAGTGGAGCGAAACCGCCCGAGCAAATACGCAAAATATGTAACGTTCGATTTCGCTGACTTTTTCTTTTGTTTCACCGCGCGGCAGGCGGGCGTATTTTCGTTATAACAATCTTCCCTAACGTATTTGCAATAGGGCGAGTACGTCTTTTTCATACTTCCCTCCTCACTTTATTATATGCAAAAAAAATTTTTTGGAAATTTTTTGAAAAACTCCAAAAAATCGCTTGACTTTATTGTAAAAAAGTGTATAATATAATTATTGATAATCATTATCAATAAGAAATCAACAATTTATATATTCAAGGAGATTATAAAGATGAATAAATGGATTTGCCCCGTATGTGGATACGTACACGAAGGAACTACTCCGCCCGAAAGATGCCCTCAGTGCATGGTACCCGGAACGAAATTCAAGAAAATGGAAGAAGAAAAAAAGACTTGGGCTGCTGAACATATCGTAGGCGTAGCGAAAGGCGTTGATCCCGAAATTATCGAAGGATTGAAGTCCAACTTTACCGGTGAGTGCACCGAAGTAGGAATGTATCTTGCTATGGCGCGTGTCGCTCATAGAGAAGGTTATCCTGAAATCGGACTCTATTGGGAAAAGGCTGCTTACGAAGAGGCTGAACATGCGGCAAAGTTTGCAGAACTTCTCGGTGAAGTAGTTACCGATTCCACAAAGAAAAATCTCGAAATGAGAGTAGAAGCGGAGAACGGAGCGACTCTCGGCAAGTTCGAACTCGCAAAGAAAGCGAAGGAACTCGGTCTTGATGCAATTCACGACACCGTTCACGAAATGGCTCGCGACGAAGCGCGTCACGGCAAAGCTTTCGAAGGCCTCCTTAAAAGATATTTCAAATAAGAACTCAGACAAAAAAGAACGCTTTATAAGGCGTTCTTTTCTTTATGCATACGAAATTTATAGCAATAAATTTTTTAGTCTTTTGGCTACTCCGTCTGCACCGTCGAAAACGGGGCGAGTAAAATACGGAATCAAGTGAGCGTAATGAGTACAGCCCGTCACGATAGAGGAAAATCCACGGTATTTATTTTCAACCGCGTGAGCAAGTTCTGCTAATTTATATGGGTTGGGATATACCCTTTCAATTTCTGACGCAAGCGTTCTTTCTTCGCCTATTATTACCCTATCCGAATATTCTTTAAGTTTAGCGGTAAGGGGCGTAGCAAGAAGCAACACTTTTCCGTCTGACGAAGCAAGCGCCGGCTTAACGGCAGGTTCAGTACCGATTATCGGCAAAGTGGGAAAGCGTTTTCTCAGCGTACCAACGGCGCAAGCGGTGGCGGTATTACATGCGACAACGACGGCGTTACATCCCGCTCCAATCAAACGTCTGACACACTTTTCTGAAATGTCGATTACTTCTTCCCTGCTTTTATCACCGTAAGGACGGTTTTCGCCGTCATCCAGATACAAAAACGAGACGTTTGGCAACTCGCGTTTACACGCTGACAAAACGCTCAATCCACCTACTCCACTATCAAACATACCGATAAGCACAAGAATACTTATGCTGATTATATTCTACGCGTTACTCACAAAGCGTTGATTGCTCTTGCGATAACGGAAGCAGAAGAACGCACGAGATAATCAATATCTTTGGGCGTGACTATCATACTTTCATAACCGTCGTCATCACCCCCTGCATCACGAATAATGGTAGATGCGTAAACGACGAGTGGCACGCCTATTGAAACTACGGGTACGCCAAGAGAATAGAAAGAAAGTTTTCTGCGGTGATTGGATACACCGCTACCCGGCGTTATACCGGCATCGCACATCTGAATAACCCGACAAAGTCTTACAGTAGACGCCGCAGAAAGACTGTCAATGGCGACGACGGCGGTAGGATTTATACGACTGACTACTCCGCTTATCACGTCAAAACTGTCCACGCCCGTATTGCACTCTACGTCCGGACAAACGGTTTTTACGTTTTCGCCAACCTCAATCAGTTTACAGGTTTCCGCGCCTAGTGAATCTGCCGTCATATTACCGTTGCCCAATCCCACGACAAGGATTTTCCTTTTGTCTGCAATAAGCGCGGACAATCGGTGAGAAAGAGCAGTCGCCAAACGAAAATGATCTTTTTCGTCATACTCGGTGAGTACGTCCGTTTCCAACGTGACGTATTTTCCTTCCGCTTTGCCGTATTTTTCTGCCAAAGTAGCGTCAAGTACGATTTCGCTGACTTTACAAACACCCTCAAACGGCTTGCCTTTTGCTTTAATAAACTCGGACGCAAGGTCTATATAAGAAAAATTATCCATAATATTAATAATTTGCTCCAAAAAAGGCAAATAATTGCTTGCATTAAGTAAATTTTTGTGATAAAATATAGCGGTTGAGAATATAAGAAAAATTTCAGGAGAAATAACGTGCCTAACATTAAATCAGCAAAAAAGAGAGTGCTCGTAACTGAGAAGAAAACTCTCGAGAATAAAGCTATGCGCTCGAAGATGCGCAACGCAATCAAAAAGTTCAACGACTGTATCGATACGCTTAAACTTGACGAAGCAGAAAAGATGCTTCCTGCACTTATGTCTACCATTGACGAAGCAGCAAGCAACGGCATTATCCATAAGAGCAACGCAGACAACAAGAAGTCCCGTCTTTCTGCGCGCCTTTCAGGTGTAAAGAGCGGTAAGATTATCGTTAATATCAAGAAAGACAATAAGACTATCGCCGCTGAAAAGGCTCAGGCTGCTCGTGAAAAGGCAGAAGCAATCCGCGCTGAGAATCTTAAGAAAATGCAGGAACGTGCTGCTGCTAAAGAAGCAGAAAAGAGAGCAAAGGAAGAAGCTGCAGCTGCTGCAAAAAAGGCAAAGGAAGAAGCAGAAAAGGCTGCTAAGAAAGCAAAGAGAGCAAAGAAAGAGGCTTAATCCCCTCCCCTTTCCTTTTCAGAATACGAAAGACAAAACCGTCTGTTTATTGCAGACGGTTTATTTTCGTGCTTTGAGTTTTTCTTATTTTTTATTACAAAAAAGCAAGCGCGTCAAAAAGTAATCTGACTTTTGGCGCGCGTTTAAAAAAATAACCTATTTACTCTTTTTCTATTCCTCGTTTGGAGAGTCCCACAATGAATTTCGATTGGGATTGAAAATGGCGCGTTTTAAGTTGCGGTCTGCAATGTGTCCCGAATCATCGTCCACTTTCCGTATGAGGTCTTTCATATATTCGCGGTTAGTGACGTGATTTACGGGGCAAGGATTTTTTATTATCGGCATTTTTTCTTCTTTAACGAGCGCAGAGATATCCTTTTCATTGGCATACACGAGTGGACGAATCAACGTTATTCCCGATTTTGTCATTTCGCTTACCGGCTTAAACGTACTAAGTCTACCCTCGTAGAACATAGACATAAGCAGGGTTTCCGCAACGTCGTCCGCGTTATGTCCGAGCGCAAGTTTATTTGCCCCTTCTCTAACGAGTACGCTGTTAAGCGCACCTCTACGCATTTTTGAGCATAATGAGCACGGGCTTTTTTCTTTTCTGACTTCAAAAATAATCTCGTAAAGATCAGTTTTTTCAAGAATATATTTTACGCCAAGTTGCTGACAATACTCTTTGAGTGGCGTATAATCTGCCCCCGCGCCCATATCTACGGTAACGCCCATAAGGTCAAACTTTTGGGGAGAAAAGCGTTGGAAGGCTTTTAATGCGGATAAAAGAGCCGTCGAATCCTTACCACCCGACAGCCCGACGGCAATACAGTCACCGTCTTTTATCATTTTATGGTCCTCAACTGCTCTGCGAAGCGAGGAAAGTAACTTCTGCATAGTCATAATTTTATTATAAATCATTTCTAATCAATCGTCAATCAATTAAACATTATTTCGTATTCAAACTTATATTACAAGAAATTGTTATTTGTTTAATTGAAAATGAGTCTGGCGAAATACCAGACTCAATCTCAATTTATTTAATATGCCATAATTTTATTTCAAAGGTTTCATCGTGGGGAACAAGAGAACGTCTCTTATGCTTGCGCTATCGGTAAGGAGCATTACAAGACGGTCAAGACCAAAGCCAAGACCACCCGTAGGAGGCAGACCGTATTCAAGAGCGTTTATGAAGTCGTCGTCTACTTCGGCTTTAATTCCCTGCGCCTTTCTTGCTTCTACCTGCGCTTCGAAACGCTTGCGCTGATCAATTGGATCGTTAAGCTCGGAGAAAGCGTTGCCCATTTCGTGGCAAGTTATAAAATACTCAAAACGTTCGGTAAACTGCGGTTCGCTCGGTTTACGCTTTGCAAGAGGGGAATTCTCTACGGGATAATCATAAATAAAAGTAGGCTGAACGAGTTTGTCTTCTACGAACGCATCGAAAAGGGCGATAAGAACGTGGCCTTTGGTTGCGTTTGCGCCTTCTTCTACGGTAACGCCGAGTTTTTTAGCAACTTCTCTTGCCTGCTCGTCGCTTTCCCACTCGTAGTAATCTGCTCCGCTGTATTTTTTAACCGCTTCGGTCATAGACAATCTTTCCCAAGGGCTTTCCATATCAATATCCACGCCTTGATAGGTTATCTTTGCGCTTCCGCAAACGTTAGTCGCGACGGTGCGATACATGTCTTCTATGAGATCCATCATACCCTTATAGTCGGTGTACGCTTCATACATCTCTATCGAGGTAAATTCAGGATTATGCGTAGCATCCATACCTTCATTACGGAAAATTCTACCTACTTCGTAAACCTTGTCAAAACCGCCTACGATAAGACGTTTTAAGTACAATTCTGTTTCTATTCTAAGGAACATATCTATATCAAGCGCGTTATGATGGGTGCGGAAAGGACGGGCTGCCGCGCCAATTTCCAACGTATGAAGAACGGGGGTATCTACTTCGAGATATCCTCTGCCATCAAGATATTTTCTTATTTCGGAAAGAATTTTACTACGCTTATAGAACGTATCCTTGACTTCGGGATTCATAATAAGGTCTACGTAACGCTGACGGTAACGGAGTTCCTTATCTACGAGTCCGTG
The DNA here is from genome assembly GCA_017531795.1 of Clostridia bacterium. Lineage (GTDB taxonomy): Bacteria > Bacillota > Clostridia > Christensenellales > Pumilibacteraceae > Protoclostridium. The sequence goes on along the minus strand of JAFXKH010000023.1, from coordinate 9,872 downwards.
GAACTTTTCAGGCAAAGGTAAAAGGCTCTTTGAAAGAAGTTCAATTTTCTGCGCGTGTATGGATATTTCCCCTCTGCGAGTACGGAAAACAAGTCCTTCCACGCCTACGAAGTCGCCTATATCCCATTTTTTATAAGCGTTAAAAACGTCTTCGCCCACGTCGTTAATGCGAACGTACACCTGTATTCTGCCACTTCCGTCCATAACGTCGATAAAGTTCGCTTTACCCATATCACGACGGCTCATCATTCTGCCTGCGATACGAACTACCGTATTTTCGAGCGTTTCAAAACTCTCGCGGACTACGTGAGCCGTACAGTTACGGTCGTACTTAACGACGTCATAAGGATTATTACCCGACGCTTGCATCTCACGTAATTTTTCTATTCTTATTCTCTTTACTTCAAACATATCCTCTTCGGGAAGTTCGTTTGAAGTGGTTACGATATCTTCTGCCATATTTCTCCGTTTACAAGCGAAAATCCTTGCCGTAAGCAAGTTCGCCGTTTTTGTTTTATCGTGAATTATTCTATGCTGATAATTTTGAAGTTCTTAACGCCGTTCTTGGTCTGAGCCGAAACGGTATCACCTTTGCTTGCGCCTACGAGCGCTTTTCCTATGGGAGATTCGTTGGAAATTTTGCCCGAGAAAGGATCGCTATCCTGTGAGCCTACGATAGTGTACTTCATTTCTGCGCCCGTACTTACGTCAGCAAAAATTACGGTGTTACCCACGCCGATAGTATCTGACTTTACGTTGGTGTCGATAATTTCAGCATTGTGAAGTTTGTTTTCGAGCTCGGATATTTCCCGCTCCATTTTCGCCTGTTCGTCACGGGCAAGATCGTACTCTGCGTTTTCGGACAAGTCGCCGAAGGAACGCGCTTCTTCGATTTTCGCTGCCATTTCGGCTCTACCCGCAGATTTGAGGTAGTTAAGTCTGTTTTCGAGTTGCTTTTTGGATTCTGCGGTAAGCAGTACCTTTTCTGTCATTTTATTTACTCCTTGTTCCACTTTCGTGGAAATAATTTACTGAATTGTTTTTATTTGCCAAGAAAATGCTTGATTCTCTTGACTGCTTCCATAAGGGTGCGAAGTGAGGTTGCATACGACATACGAACGTAGTTCTTACCTGCTTCACCAAACGCATCGCCGGGAACTACCGCCACTCTTTCTGCTTTAAGCAATCCTCTTGCGAATTGTTGCCCGTCCATGCCCGTTGAAGATACGTTCGCAAAAACGTAGAACGCTCCGCCCGGGAGTTTACAATTTAAGCCGAGTTCGTTAAGCGCGCCCGTCAAATATCTTCTGCGCCTATCGTACTCCTCTTTCATATCCATTACTGCGCGATAACCGTCTTCCCGTCCTTCTTTGAGCGCAGAAAGGCCTGCGTATTGCGAAGGGGTGGGAGCGCAAAGCGCGGTATATTGATGGACTTTGAGCATCGCTTTGGTTACGTCGGGAGGAGCGCAGGTATATCCCAATCGCCAGCCCGTCATTGCAAACGCCTTTGAAAAACCGTTTATAAGAACGGTACGCTCTTTAAGTCCTTTTATTGATGGTACGGAAACGTGCTTTCCGTCATAGGTCAGTTCTGCGTATATCTCGTCCGACACTACGGCAAGGTCGTATTTTTCTATTATCGGAAGGAGCGCTTCTATGTCTTCTTTACGCATTATCGCACCCGTAGGATTATTCGGGTACGGCATAATGAGAACTTTTGCGTTCGAGCCACTCGCCGATTTTTCAAGTTCTTCCGGAGTCAGGCGAAAATCGTTTTCTTCCGAGCACGCTACGGGAATCGGTACGCCTCCGCTGAGAGTGGTAATCGGCATATACGAAACGTAACTCGGTGACGGGATAAGTACGCCGTCTCCTTTTTCTATAAGAACTCTGAGAGCAAGGTCAATCGCTTCACTCGCACCCATAGTGACTATTATTTCCTCTTTGGGATTATACGAAACGCCGAAACGTTCGTCAATATACTCCGCTATACGCTCGCATAAAGCAGGCATACCTTTGTTTGAAGAATAAGCGGTATAACCCTTTTGTATGCTCTTTATTGCCGAATCGCGCACGAACCAAGGCGTGGCAAAATCAGGCTCGCCTACGCCGAGAGCCAGAGCATCGGGCATCGTCGCTACTATATCGAAGAATTCACGTATACCCGACGGCTTTATTTGTTGTATCGTTTTATTGAGTCTCATATCAAGCCTTCGTAAAAAACGCGGATTATGGATGAACTGCCTGACGATTGTTCCAACCGTCTTCTTTTTGCATAAGGATACCGTTTACTTTATACTTTTTCAGTATGAAATGAGTCGCTGTAGAGAGTACTTTATCCATAACTGAAAGTTTCTCGCTGACAAAACGCGCAACTTCTTTGAGCGTTCTGCCTTCTATTACTACGCAAAGATCGTACGCGCCACTCATAAGATATACCGTTTTTACTTCGTCAAAGCGATATATTTCTTCTGCGATAGCGTCAAAGCCGTGCTTGTGCATAGGTGAAACTTTTACTTCGATAAGCGCTTCTACGTCTTCCTTGCCTGCGCGCTCGTCGTTAATCACGACGGTGTACTTGCAAATAACGCCACTATCTTCTAACGCCTTTATTTCGTTTGCTACTTCGTCTGCTTCTTTGCCTGTGATTTTTGCAATCTCGCTAACGGAAAGCCGAGCGTCTTCGGTGAGTAAGTGTATGATATTATTACGTAATTCGGTCATAAAAACCTCCTTAATGCTTTATGGAATTGAGTGAACCGCCCACTACGAGCATATTCTGCTGACGATCTCCACATTCGAGTCTGAGCGGTATTTTATCTCCCGTGCTTTCGTTAATAAGAGTGAACTTACGGGCTTTTACCGAATCTATCGCGTTATCTATGCGGAGTTTATCACCTTGACTTATTTTGTCGTAATCGCTTGCGTTTTCAAACACGAGTGGAATAATACCGTTATTCATAAGATTATCCTTATGAATTCTTGCAAAACTCTTGGCTACGACTGCCTTTATTCCAAGATAAAGCGGAACGAGCGCGGCGTGTTCACGGGAAGATCCCTGTCCGTAATTCGAGCCTGCTATGATAAAGCCACCGCCTAACTTCTTTGCGCGGGCAGGAAATTCCTTGTCGCAGTTGGAAAGGCAATAATCGGAAAGATAGGGCACGTTGGAACGATAGGCAAGAAGCGAAGCGTTTGACGGCATAATATGGTCGGTTGTTATGTCGTCGCCCAACTTTATGAGAGCCTCGCCCGTCAACGTTTCTGCAAGCGCTTTGCTCTTGGGGAAAGGTTTTATGTTGTCGCCACGAACGATTTCTACGTTATCGAAATCTTCGGGCTTTAAGATCAGGTTGTCGTTTATGAGGAATTTTTCGGGCATTTCCACGTCCGCAAAGTCCACGCCTGCGGGGGAAGTTATCACACCCGTGAGCGCGCTTACCGCCGCCGTTTCGGGAGATACGAGATATACGTTCGCGCTCGGAGTACCCGTACGGTTATAGAAATTGCGGTTGAAGGTGCGAAGAGATACTGCATCCTGTTTGGGGGACTGTCCGTTACCAATACAAGGACCGCACGCGCATTCAAGAATTCTCGCGCCCGAAGAAATTATGTCCGCAAGCGCGCCGTTTTCTGCCAGCATAGTGAGTACCTGACGAGAACCGGGCGATACGGTAAGGGATACGTTGGGAGAAACCGTCTTGCCTTTGAGTATTCTTGCCACTTTCATAAGGTCAAGATAAGACGAGTTGGTGCAAGAGCCGATACAAATCTGATCCACTTTTTTGCCTTCAAGCTCGGAAATGGGTTTTACGTTACCGGGCGAGTGAGGACATGCGGCAAGCGGAGCAAGATTATCCAGATCAATAACGATATGCTCGTCGTAAGTAGCATCAGCGTCTGCGGTAAGCGAAACGAAGTCGCTTTCTCTTCCCTGCGCCACGAGAAATTCGCGGGTAGTTTCGTCCGACGGGAATACCGAAGTAGTCGCGCCGAGTTCCGCGCCCATATTCGTAATGGTCGCGCGTTCGGGAACGGTAAGATATTTTACGCCCTCTCCCGTATATTCCATAACCTTGCCTACGCCACCCGACGTGGTAAGTATTTCCAACACTTTGAGAATAACGTCTTTCGCGGTTACGCCCTTTCTGAGATTGCCTTTGAGTTCGATATTAACAACCTTGGGCATTATGAGATAAAAAGGCGCGCCACCCATTGCAAGAGCAACGTCCAGACCGCCCGCGCCGATTGCGAGCATACCGATACCGCCACCCGTAGGAGTGTGAGAGTCCGAGCCGAGAAGGGTTTTCCCCGGTTTACCAAAACGCTCCAGATGTACTTGGTGACAAATGCCGTTGCCGGGCTTTGAAACGTATATACCGTGAGAAAGCGCGACGGTTTGTATGTACGCGTGGTCGTCAGCGTTGAGTTGGCTTGCCTGAAGCATATTATGGTCGATATATGCCACGCTACGCTCCGTCTTGACTTTGTCTACGCCCGTCGCTTTAAACTGCAAATACGCCATAGTGCCCGTAGAATCCTGCGTGAGCGTCTGATCAATACGTATAGAGATTTCCTCGCCTGCGTTCATGTTTCCGCTAACGAGATGAGATTTGATTATTTTTTGAGTTAAATTCATTAGTTATCCTTCCTCTTGTCAGAAAATACGTTACTCTATTTTAGTTTACAGTATATTATAGAAAAAAACTGAATAAAAGTCAATCGTTTAAAGGCTTGCGTTTTCGTTTCAAATGTAGTATAATATCTATAAATGATAAAAATATGGGTAAAAACACACAGAAATAAGAAAATCATACAAAACGAAATTGTACACTACGAAGGCAAATACGAAGAAGAAAGATTTGACGAGTACGTAAGAGAGGCTTGCCACGAACTCGATTTGCCTACGCCCGTAGTTTTAAGCGCGCACGTCAAGAGTTTTACGCAGTTCAATATTTGCAGATTCAAACAATCGGACTTCGTCGAACAAGTGGATTTTGACGAACTTACGCTGGAGAATTGTAAAATATAAAAGGAGAAAATATATATGTCAGAAGAAAACAAAAACGAAGCAATATCCGAAGACGTTTATGACACAACGATTTATACGGATTTTTTCGACCTCCCTATGGAAAAAAAGCAGGCGCTCTATAACGAATACCTGAAAACGAACAAAAAAGAACGCAAATTATCTCTTATGATATTTTTATCCCCCCTGCTTCTCTACGTCGTTGCTATTGGGCTTATGATTGCTTGTTTCGCAGTCGCGCTCGTAAACGGTATCGGGTTGCCTTTCATTATACTTACCGTATCGACTGCCGTCGTTCTTACGCTTATTATCATTATGAGAATAAAACTCAACAAGGTAAAACGCGCTCTTGAACTGCGATTTGCGGATTGGCTTAAAGTCGAAAAGAAAATTATTGCCGAGCTTGTTGAAAAATAATCTTAAATCGCTTGACAATAAAGCGCAATAGGAATATAGTATTTATAATTTAATGATTTCAAACCTCTCAGAGGCTACGAAGCGTAGAATGTTCGGCTCGTTAAAAACAACATTCAAGGAAATCCGAGCCGTTAAGGTTACGGATTTTTTGCTTTAACGCTCCCACGGAGGAAAGGAGAAGTAATGGAAAACGAAATTCAGGACAATCCAAAAGAACAGCCGAAAAAACTCGGCGAAATGACTTTTGCCGAGTGCAAGGGTAGTAAGCAGAAAGTGGCGTGGCTATTGAACTACGTCTTTATTGACGGCATGTGCGGTATGGCGCTCGGTCTTTTCGCCACTCTTATTGCAGGTACGATAGTCTGGCAGATAGGCAATCTTATAAACAAGGCCACCCCCAACGTCTTCGGTATGATATTGGAGTCCATCGGCAAGATTGCGCAAATCACTATGGGCGCAGGCATTGGCGTAGGCGTTTGCGTCAAAATGAAAAAGACAAAACCCCTCGTTATCGCTTCGGCTTGCGCTTCGGGTATGATCGGTTCGTACGCAAAAAATATTATTCTTGCGGTCAGTTCAGCCGTTCAGCCTGACGGAATACTCTCCATAGTGCTGTCTTCGGCAGGTGATCCTATGGGCGCGTTTATCGGTAGTATGACGGCAATGACTCTTGCCGATCTCGTAAGCGGTAAAACGAGAGTGGATATTCTCATAACGCCACTCGTCGGTCTGCTTGGCGGTTCAGTATTCGGAATAGGGCTGGGCTATCCCATTTCACTCGCTCTCGGCGCGCTAGGTACTTTTATTTCCTGGGCGGCGTCGCTTTCCACCCTTTCGGCGGTTATTACGGGACTTATCATCGCAGTCGTGATGGGAATATGTCTTACTCTGCCCATTTCTTCCGCGGCTATCGGTATTTCTATCGGGTTATCAGGCGTGGCGGCAGGCGCGGCGGTTGTCGGTTGCTGTTGCCATATGATAGGGTTTGCAACGATGAGTTTCAGAGAAAACGGCTGGGGTGGCGCAATAGCGCAAGGCCTTGGAACGTCTATGCTTCAAATCCCTAACGTTTTCAAAAAACCCCTGCTCTTTTTGCCTCCCGTCATTACATCAGGTGTGCTCGGCGCTTGTTCCGTGCTTTTGCCCAACGGCACGGATGTTCTCGGTTTGTTCGCAACAAAAGTAGGTAGCGGTATGGGAACGGCAGGTCTGGTCGGCCCGATTGATATGATATTCGAAATGATAGGAAATTCGGGTTGTAACGCCGGTCTTACCTTGTTATGGGTAGCGTTGTTCTGCTTTGCGCTCCCTGCTCTTCTGACTCTCGGTATCAGCGAAATTTTCCGCAAAATCGGACTTATTAAATACGGAGACTTAAAACTCTCGCTGTAATATTTCAATAAAAAAATAAACGCCTTTTCAGTTTTTGAAAGGGCGTTTTTATAATGACTTTTTTATTCGGTACAATTTATTCAATAGCCTTTGAATCCTTAATAAAACTTTCGAGTACTATGGCAAGACCGTCTTGGGTATTGGGTGGAGCGATAAGATCGGCGCAGGCTTTACACTCCTCTCGAGCGTTACCGACCGCTACGCCCAAGCCAACGGCTTTTAGCATATCAACGTCGTTATTACTGTCACCGAACGCCACTACGTCGGCTATTTTCACGCCGTAATAGTCGCACAGTTTGAGTATCGCTTTATCTTTGCCTGACTCGATAGGTATGGCTTCAAGATAATTTGGACGAGAAAAAGTAAATTTCAAGTGCGGATAATTTTGGCTTGCAGAATATTCTTTATAATATCTCTGGACGTCACTCGGATCTGCGATAATGAGCAGTTTATCAAATTCACCGTCGTAAGAACGCATAAATTCGGGCAAATCGCACACGACGGTAAATTCACAATCAGTTATAATCGCATAGTTGCGCGCTTCTGCCGTCATGCGGGAACAGAACATCTTATCACCCGAATAGGTCTGACAGATTATTCCGCGCTTTTCAAGTTCGGCAGTCAGTTTTATGAGTTCGTCGCGGTTTGCCGTTATTCGGTCAAAAATCTTACCGTCCTCGCCGACGACAAGACCGCCTTGGTAGCAAATAATCGGGACTTGCGGATCAGACTCGCCATAAACTTTGGGAATAAGTTTGCGCGCGGACGGATAACTTCTGCCCGTACAAAGCACGAAAACGCCTCCTGCGTTGCGATATGCTTTAATGGCGGAGAGCGTTCGAGGCGTGATACTGCCGTCGGTCAGCGTTATGGTATCGTCATAATCGGAAAAAACGAGTGGATATTTGAGGGATTTATTCATTAGTCAGTCGGATGAAAATATTCGTATACGGCAAGCGCGGAAGATTTGTCCATACCTGCCGTGCTTTCGAGCGCTTCAAGCGGAAGTTGTTTTATTTTATCAAGCGAGCCGTACGCTTTTAAAAGCAGTTTACTTTTCTTTTCACCTATGCCCTTGATTTTTATCAGTTCGGTATTTATACGCTTTAAGCGTTTGGAACGGTGATAGGTTATCGCAAATCTATGCGCTTCGTCACGCACCCGTTGAAGGAGTTTAAGCGCAACGCTGTCGCGTGAAAGTATTATGGGTTGAGCAGACGTTGTCGTGAAAATTTCCTCTTCCCGCTTTGCAAGACCAACCATAGGCAGATCAAAGCCTGCTTCTTTCATTACGTCGTAGGCGGAGTGGAGTTGCCCTTTGCCACCGTCGATTACTATTAAGTCGGGTAGTTCGACGAATTTTTCATCACCCTCTTTTGCGTGACGGAATCGGCGTGAAAGAACTTCTGCCATACAATGAAAATCGTCGTTGCCTTCTACCGTCTTTATGCGGTATCGCCTATATTCGGCGGAGGCTTTCGAGCCGTTTATAAAACATACGCCACTCGCTACCTTATCAGTTCCCGAAATATGCGAAATATCATAACACTCTATTCGTCTTGCTGACGGTATTCCCAGCGCTTTGCAAAGCATATCGCACGCGCCCAGAGTCCGTTCCCTTTCACGATCTTCCTTATCTGCCGATTTTTCCATACACTCAACGGCGTTCTCTTCCGCCATTTTTATAATATCGCGTTTTTGTCCTTTGATGGGAATACGCGCCGTTGCCGTTGCTCCACGCTTTTCGGTAAGTACCGCTGATAACGGCTGAACGTCCATATCTACGTTGAGATATACTTCGCTCGGCACGGGAGCAGACGAATAATACTGCACGATAAACGACGAAAGCGCATCACCGCTTTCCGAAGCGTCCGAGGTCGGATAAGAACGTATCCCCATAAGTTTATTACCGCGCACGGGTATTACGCTGATTGCGCTACGCGAACCGTCAGTCACGTATGCGAAAAAGTCTGCCTCAACGATATTGACGTTCGCAAGCGTACGGCTACCGAGTTTTTTTATCATAGAAAGAAGTTCTCGGTATTCAATCGCGCGTTCAAAATCCATATCGTTGGAGGCGGTAGTCATTTTTTCAGTTATTATTCGCTCGGCTTCCTGTGTTTTTCCACCGAGAAACTCACCCGCCTTTTTTACCGCTTGTTTATAATCGATTGCGGTTATCTTTTTCGTGCATGGCGCAAGACAAAGTCCCAAGTGCCAGTCAAGGCATTCTCTTTTTACGCTCATCTTACGCGAGCAGGTACGCACACCGTATACAATCTTTATGACCTGAGCCATTGCTTTCGCTGTAATATTTCCGCCGAAAGGTCCGTAATATTTTGCGCCGTCCTTTTTGGGATGACGGGTTATTTCAATATTCGGATATTCTTCCTTGTGGTCAATGCGGACGTACGAGCCCTGACCTTTGTCGTCTTTGAGAAGAATATTGTACCTGGGCATGTGCTTTTTTATCAACGTCGCTTCAAGCACGAGCGCATCTGCTTCGCTCAGGGTGACGATATAATCAAAGTCCGCAACGTTCGCTACCATTGCTTCGACCTTAACGGGCTTGGGCGAAGAACGAAAATATTGCGTTACCCGTCGGGGCAATATCTTTGCTTTTCCGACGTATATGATATTACCCGACCTGTCTTTCATAATATAGACGCCCGGTTTTTCAGGTAAATCTTTCAGTTTTCGTTCGATATTGGTCATGTTTATTCTTGCACACCGCGATTGCAGTGAAAGACAGTATGTTAGGAGATGTACGAGTATGAGAGCCTTCGACTGTGCTCAGGATGACGGTTAGAGACTAAGACGGCGGAGAGTGACGCTCAGACGGGCAACAGGTGATAAATTTACCGAAGGGAGCGTACATAATCGTACGTGACCGAGGCAGGTCGCCAAGCGTAGCCCGTATCACCGGCGTTATACGCCGTCGCAAAAAGTTATTTACAAGCCAACCAGTCATTCCCACTCGCCACCTCTACCGTCAGCGGTACTTTTAAGGCTATAGCGGATTCCATTTCGGT
>JAFXKH010000022.1 GCA_017531795.1 Clostridia bacterium | reverse complement strand
TTTTTTCTCCTCGTCAGCCAGCGATTTATACTTTGCGTAAAGCGCGTCGTTGCGCTCGTTATTAACGGCGTAGTACGGTTCGTCACCCTTTTTCCAAGTCGCCGGGTACTCACGGGTAACGACGGTTTTTTCCTGTTTGCCGAACTCGAAATGCTTATGCTCGATAATGCGTGTAAACGGAACTTCGTACTCGGTATAATTTACGACGGCGTTGCCCTGATAATTTTCCTCGTCCAGCGTTTCCGTTTCGAAGCGGAGCGAACGGTATTCGAGTTCGCCGTAGCGATAACCGTAATACTCGTCTATCATACCCGTGAAGAGTATTTTGTCCGCCATAGCGTCATATTCGGCTTTATTTGCGAAGTAGTCGGCATTAAGGCGTACTTCCGTGCCGTCAAGCAAGCGTTCACAAAGGGCGGTATAGCCACCGATAGGAACACCCTGATAGCGGTCGTTGAAGTAATTGTTGTCGTAAGTAAAGCGCACGGGCAAGCGTTTTATTATGAACGCAGGAAGTTCGGTAGCGCGTCTGCCCCACTGCTTTTCGGTATATCCCTTGACGAGTTTTTCGTAAATATCTTTGCCTACGAGATTAAGCGCTTGTTCTTCGAGATTTTTGGGATTATCGGTTGCCGATTCCTTTTTCTGTTCCTCTATCTTCGCTTTCGCTTCGGCAGGAGTGATTACGCCCCACATTTTGGAAAAGGTGTTCATATTGAAGGGCATATTATACAGTTCGTTCTTATATCTTGCCACGGGGCAGTTGATATAATTATTGAACTCAACGAAGGAATTGACGTAATCCCAAACAGCCTTATCCGACGTATGGAAGATATGCGCGCCGTATTTATGCACGTTTATTCCGCAAACTTCTTCGGTATAAATATTGCCTGCTACGTGGTCGCGCTTGTCAATGACAAGGCATTTTTTGCCACGCTTTTTCGCTTCGTGAGCGAATACCGAGCCGAACAGCCCTGCTCCAACGATAAGATAATCGTATTTCATTAGCATCCCCTTTTACTTTTCTCTTCTTATGATAATAGTATACCCGAAATTCTTTACAAAATCAAGCAAATGTTATATACTATTGAAGTATGGGTTTTACGTTTCATAAAAGAAAACTAAAAAAGTTCCTGAAAAACGAATTGCAGTTGGTCTTTTTCTCATTATTGACCGGTGTTTTTTCGGGCGTTACGGTAACGGTATATAACGTCCTTATGCACTACGGCGAGGTTTATTCGGTGGCGTGGTACGAAGCGTTGCTTGCTAATCCTGCGCTTATCCCCCTGCTCTTCGTCGCTCTCGCGCTCGGCGCAATCGTAATCGGAACGGTACTGAAATTCGTTCCGCTCGCGCGCGGTAGCGGTGTTCCGCAAGCCGAAGGCGCGATAAGGGGCGGTATCGTCGTCACTAAGTGGTTCAGGCTGTTGACAACTTCGTTCGCGCTGTCGCTCGCTACTGCCTTTCTCGGTATGACCTCGGGTGGCGAAGGACCGAGCATGCTTATTGGTGGCATGAGTGGCGAAGGCGTTGCTTCTATGACCAAACGCAACAAGCGTTTTGCGCGATACCTTGTCACGGGTGGCGCATCAAGTGGTCTTGCCGTCGCCGCTAACGCTCCGCTTATGGGTTTCTTATTCGCCTTTGAAGAAGCGCATAAGAAGTTCACTCCCGAAATTTTCCTGACAGCCTTCTTCTCCGTCGTATCGGGCGTATTCACTCGCAGCGGTCTGCACCTTCTTTTCGGCTTAATCGATCCGTCCATAACAATATCGCCCACTTTACATAATTTTGACTTAACGACGGTTACAAACTTCACCGATCTCGGCGGTATGATAGGAGTCGTAATAATCGGCGCAATCGTCGTGGGTTTACTCGGTGTGGGATTCTATTACGCCGTTGTGGCGCTCCGTCCGCTTTTTGCTAAAATGACCTTCTTCAAGGGCACGGGCAAGTTCCTTATTCCCTTCCTGCTCGCAGGAGCGTTCGGGCT
>JAFXKH010000021.1 GCA_017531795.1 Clostridia bacterium | reverse complement strand
TGTCGTCTATAAGCGCAATACACTCTCTTGTGATACTCTTCGAAGTGGACCTTAGAAGCGTTAAGGAGAGTCCGAGAACCCATCGCAAGGGGTCTCGGCGCTTTTTGATCAAACTTTTCAGCGCGTGAAAAGTTTGTACACTAAGTTATTATCCAACCATTGCTTAGTATTCAATCAATAAGAAGGTATACGGAATCCTTATTTACCAAAAACCACTCAGACGGAATCATTACTCAACCAAAAACCACTCAAACGAAAACCGCACGGTTTGTGCAAATAAAGGAGGAAAAATGAAAACATTAAACAAAATCATTTCAGTATTCATAATAACGGTAATGGTCGCTATAGGAATAGTATTCCTGCCTTTTGCTACTCCCACGACGGTAGTGTTAGCGGACGGGGAAGAGGGCGTAATGACCGTACACTTTATTGACTGCGGACAGGCGGATGCCTGCGTAATCGAGTTTCCTGACGATAAGACTATGCTCATTGATGCAGGGCATACGTCGTCGGACAGTTACGGCGCAGTCAAGACGTACGTAAACGAACTCGGCATAACCAAATTTGACTATTTCATAATGACGCACGCAGATGCCGACCATATCGGCGGAGTAACCAAAGTTTTTGAAAGCATAACGGCAGACGTCGTATACCGCCCGTCCCAACTGTCGAGCGCGTCAGGCTATACCGATCCCGCCCTTTCCAAAACGGGCAAGTACGGCATACCCTACGACACGAGCGACGTTCCAAGCAATAATAAGCAGTCGTCACAAGCGTACAAGAACGCCTTGGATTGCGTTTATGAGATGACCAACGAAGTCTACGTAATTGATCCGTCCAATGACGAAATTAACGAAATAGAAGGTTCAGTAACGGTAAGCGGTCAGTCCTTTGAGTACTCGCTCAATATGTATTCACCCCTTACACCGCCCTATTCGGATAACAACGATTATTCGCCCATAATGGTTCTTTCCTACGCCGGCAGAAATCTCGTAATCGCAGGTGACGCCGAAGAAAAGAACGAAAAGGAATTCGTCCAAAAGGTCAAGAATACCTCGACTGATTCAAGATACAATATTTTCCGCTCGGGCAACTTTCACGCCGATCTTATAAAGATGTCCCATCACGGCTCGTCCACGTCGTCAAGCGAAGACTACCTGAGCATTATGACACAGGTATCATCCAAGCGCTGTAACACGTATACCCTTTTCAGCTGTAACGATGAAGCGTACGGCAATAAGTACGCGCACCCTCATAACGAAACGCTGGACCGCCTTATGGATATGGGTTTCAGCGCCGAAAGAATTGAACGTACCGACTTGAACGGCAATATCCGCTTTGATGTCCGTTCGGGCGGAGAACTCACTCGTACCCACGATAAGGACGCAACGATAACCGAACTTCTCACCTCGGGAACGAGTGATACGCGCGCCGAAAAAGTCAGCGTGGACAACAACGTAAAACCGACTGAACCCAACGGCTCGCCCGTAACGAAAGGCGATCCGGACAAAGAAGGATTTTCTTTCGAGAAAATTTTCGCTTACTTTATGTCGCTTGACCTTCCGATAAAAATCCTCATCATAGCGGGAGCAGTACTCGTACTCATAGCGATTATCGCTATTATCGTAGCCATTACGAAAAAAGGCAAACGCAAAAAAAGTCGCCGTCGCAGATAAACGGAAAAGCAAAATAAACAAGCAAATAAACGTAAAAACAGATAAACGCAAAAGCAAACAACCGAAAAAGTCAACTGAAAAACTTTATATTTCATTGCGCTTGCTTATAAGTCGCATTTGCTTATAATAAATAATATTTCTTCGTCATTAATTCCAAGCAAAACAATATTTGTCAAACAGTTTGAAAAATTCAATTAATAATACCGACAAATATGTGAAAATTGTCTACATAAAAAAACAAAAAAATCGGTAGAAAACAGTTTGAAAAATTTATATTAGGTGTTATAATATAATAGTATGATGATGAATTCGGGAAAAATTTAATACAAAAACCGTAATCCGTTTTTTTACTTCGGTTTGCGGTTTTTCGTGTTTTTTAGCCCTTTTGAAAAGACGAAATCATTTATTCGTTTTTCGAAAATTCACGTCGTACGAGGGGATAAGCGTATCGTTCGCAAAAACGAAAGGCGAAAGCCAAAAAAACTAATTAATGCGCCTAACGTCGCGGAAAGTGGATGACTCCCGCTTCAAGGCAAAAGGAGCAAAAAGCAAGTGATGATGAAGTACAAAGAACTTATCAGCAAACTTACTTTGGAAGAGAAAGTTGCTCTTACTTCGGGTAAAGACTTCTGGTCAACGACCGCAGTGGACAGAGAGGACGTAAAAATCCCCTCTATGTTCCTTTCGGACGGACCTCACGGAATCCGTAAGCAAGCAGCGGCATCCGACCATCTCGGACTGAACGCCTCAATCCCCGCAACCTGTTTCCCCACCGCAGCCACTATGGCTAACAGCTGGAACATTGAACTCGGTGAAGAAATGGGTAAGACGTTGGGTGAAGAAGCCGTTGACGAGAAGGTCAACGTTCTCCTTGGACCGGGCACGAACTTAAAGCGTAACCCCCGTTGTGGAAGAAACTTCGAATACTTTGCCGAAGACCCTTTGCTTGCAGGCAGAATGGCTGCGGCTTACGTTCGCGGTATTCAGGCTAACGGTATTTCAGGTTGCGTAAAGCACTTCGCGCTTAATAACCAGGAAGAACGTCGAATGGTATTGGATACCGTCGTTGACGAACGAACCATGCGCGAGCTTTACCTTTCGGCTTTTGAAGTAGCCATCAAAGAAGGTAAGCCCTGGACGATAATGTCTTCTTATAACATGGTAAACGGCACTCATACCAACGAGAATCTCCACCTTATGAGAGATATTCTCCGCGACGAGTGGAGATATGAAGGCGTAGTCGTAACCGACTGGGCAGGCTGTAACGACAGAGTTCAGGGACTTATTGCGAGCAACGAACTCGAAATGCCCCGCTGTCGTTATTCCAACGAAGACATTCAAAAGGCTCTCACGACGGGTTATAAACTCCCCGACGAGCTTACGCCTGCGCGCCCCGGCGACCAGTACGACCGTATCGTATCGGCGTTTAAGGACGGCATTTTGGACGAAAAGTATCTTGACGAAGCGCTTGATCGCTTGCTTGATCTTACGTTCAGAACGGAAAAGGTATTTGAAGGCAGACCGAAAGACCAGCCTCTCCGCGTAGTAAACGTAGACGCTCATCACGAAATGGCGAAGAAATGCGCCCGTGAGTGCATCGTCCTTCTCCGCAACGAGAACAATATTCTCCCTCTTGCAAGCGGGACGAAGGTAGCCGTTATCGGTGACTTCGCGAAAATTCCCCGTTATCAGGGCGCAGGTTCGAGCGTAGTTAATCCTACCAAACTTGACTCGCCACTCGCGTGCCTTGGCTTCAAGATTGAGAAGAACGATAATCCGCTCCCCGATCCGAAAGACAAGATAGTGGGCATAGGCGAAAATATTTACGGTATTAAAGTAGTCGGCTACGAGCCCGGCTTTGACCGTTACGGCAAGAAGAAAGACGGTCTTATCAAAGATGCGTGCGCGCTTGCCGATAAGGCGGACGTTACCCTTCTTTATCTCGGACTTGACGAAGTAACCGAAGCGGAAGGTCTTGACCGCGCTGACATAAAGATTCCACAGCCACAGCTCGATCTTGTAGACGCGCTTGCAGGCAAGGGCAAGAGAATTATCGTCGTGCTTTCCTGCGGATCGGCAGTTGAACTTCCTTTCGCAGACAAGGTAGACGGTATCGTACACGCATATCTTGGCGGACAGGCTATCGCGGAAGCAGTTCTTGACGTAGTAATGGGCAAGGTTAACCCGTCGGGTAAACTTGCTGAAAGTTATCCTTACGAATATAAAGACTGTTCGAGCGCGTCGCATTTCCCCGGAAAAAAGAGAAGCATAGAATATAGAGAAGGTATGTACGTAGGTTATCGATATTACGAAACCGCAGGCGTATCCGTTCGTTATCCTTTCGGTTTCGGTCTTTCCTACACGACGTTTGAATACTCCGATATCACGGTAGACGAAAAGGGCGCAACCTTCACGATTAAGAACACGGGCGACCGTGACGGCGCAGAAGTAGCGCAACTTTACGTTGCTCTGCCCGGCGCAAAAATCTTCCGTCCCGCAAAAGAACTCCGCGGTTGGAAGAAAGTATTCATTAAGGCAGGCGAGAGCGTAACCGTAACGATTCCTTTCGACGACAAGACTTTCCGTTATTTCAACGTAAAGACGGACAAGTGGGAAGTAGAGGGCGGTACTTACGAGATTATGATCGGCGCATCTGTCGCAGATATTCGTCTTGAAGCAGACTTTGCGGTAAAAGGCACTACGGACGTAAATCCTTACGACGCTGACAAACTTCCGTCTTACTATAGCGGTAAGGCAAGTAACGTCAGCGTTGAAGAATTCCGCGTTTTGCTCGGCTCGGACGAATTTGACAGCGCAGTAGAAAAGGGCGAAAAACCTCCCAAGAACACATATCCTCTTCCCGATCCCGGCTATAAGTTCTATAAGAAGAAGAGAATGGTTATTGACTACAACAGTACGGTTGCGGATCTGAAATATTCCAAGCGTTGGTTCGGTAGAGCATTCTCGGGTAGTTTTCGCTTACTGAAGTCCTTTTTGTCGAAGATCGGCAACCGCACTCTTTCCAATACTGTCATTATGGGCATAGTACACCAGCCTATGCGCGGTATTGCTAAGTTTGCAGGAATGAACAGAGCATCGATGGACGGACTTATTATGATGTGCAACGGTAAATTCTTCAAGGGGCTTGGTCAGCTTATAAGCGGTAAGACCAAGGAAGAAAAGACTGCCGAAAAACTCGCCAAGAAACAAACAAAAAATAAAAAAGCTTCGGATGAGGACGCTGAAATAAAAAGAAGCAAGAAGTAAAAAAAGGAGAAAAAAATATGACAGAAGTAAAAGAAACTTCTGCGGTAACTCTTTTGTCCTCAGAGGAAATTCAAAGTGAAATCAAACCACTTTCAAGCAACGGCTTTATCGCTTTTTTCCAAAAGATTTACCGCGCATGGCTCGGTTATTGGTACGGTTTCTGCGATAAGCATCCCAAAGCAGGAAAGCTTATTGGTCAGTTCGTAGTAATGTTCATATTCAGTAACGCAGTTACTGTCTGGCAGTTACTCGTAATGCTTTTCCTTCCTTACGCATTTATCGGCTTATGGGAAACGCCCTTCGTTTGGCCGGCAATAGCGTTGCCTTGGAAAGACGCAATGAACAATGCGTTGAACTTTGCGATCTTTAACGAACCCGTAAAATTCCTTAACGCAGCAAACGAAACGATTCTTTGCTCGACCGCAGAAGCGGTAGCAGCCGCAAAAGCGCAAGCAGGCAACGTATTGCAATGCTCAGGTATCGGTAACTTCATTGCGTTCGAAATCGCAGTATTTACCGCGCAGTGCATCAACTTCCCGCTTCAGAGAAATATCACTTTCCGTTCCAACGGCAACCCTTATTATCAGGCGCTGTGGTACTTCATTGGATGGTTGGGAATTTCCATAGGCGTAAACGCGCTTTGGGGAATTATGAACCCTCTTATGCTCTGGTGGAACTGGCCTGATGCTCTTATCGCTCTCATCAAGACGATAATTACGGGCGGTATCTCTATGCTCGTATTCTTCCCCATCTTTATTATCATCTTCCCCGACGCTAATAAAGTTGCGGAGAAGGCAAGAGCGAAAGCAGATGCCGTTAAGGCAAGCGGAGCAGACGAAGAAACCGTAGCGGTAGCAGAACTCAAAGCAGTTCAGAAGGAAGAAGAAGCAAGACTCTTCAATGCCAGAACGGAAAGATATAAGGCAATATCGCAGGCTAATAGTAGCGCAGTCGCTTACGTCTCGGCAGTGAAGAACGTGGAAAAGGCTAAGGCTGAAATCAAGGACGAAGAAACGCAGGCGACAGCAGATGCAATCGAAGCGCGTATTCCCTATTATCAGCGCAAGGCAACTGAAGCAATCAACGCAAAGCGCGAAGCAATCAAGGCCTACGAGCTTGCTCTTGAAGAAGTTAAGTCTGCTAAGCTTGCAAGAGGCGAAAATATTTCCAAAATAAAATAAGGAAGTATTAAACGACACTCTCAAAAGGGGTGAAAGGATTTTATATGGCGTTAGTAAAAACGGTAAAATCAAATAAACTAAATTAGTTTCCAAGGGATAACCGCGCGGATATTTTTTCCGTACGGTTATCTGCTCGGAATAAGGAGTACAAATGCTGAAATTCCGATTGCCGTGCGCTGTGTGCGTGTTGACGGCTCTCGTACTTGAAATACTGCCGTTTGGGATAACGCTCGCTTTTGATATGGGTGCGCTCGGAACGAACGAAATTACTTTTTCTTATTTCAATGCCACGCTTATCAGTCACGGCATCTTTACGGCGTTCCCGTCCGCGATAATGACCGCCCTTGCAATGATAGCCATAATCGCGCAGATCATTTGGGCAAACGGTTCTTTGGAGAAATTTATTCCCATAATAATAGGTTTGGCGTTCCTGTTGGCGTTGTTCGTTCTTTTGCGACACAGTCTGGGGGTATTATCCATACTGATTTCCATATTCTTATTCATAGCCTTCGTTCTTGCGATAGTTCCGTTCGTGCTGGAAACCAAACGCAAGTATAGGGATAAATAATTTATCATTAAATACATAATAAATCCAAATTTGTAAACGACAGCCGCGAATCGGCTTGAAAATATCAAAAAGGGGTAAAAAAACATGAAAAAGAAGAAATGCGTAGCAATGTTGCTCGCCGGAGGACAAGGCTCTCGACTTATGGCGTTAACGACGACCGTGGCGAAACCTGCCGTTTCTTTCGGTGGCAAATATCGTATTATTGACTTCCCGCTTTCCAACTGCTCCAATTCAGGGATAGATACCGTGGGAGTTCTTACGCAATACCAGCCTCTTATTCTCAGCGAATACATAGGCACGGGCGAATCGTGGGACCTTGACCGTAAGAACGGTGGAGCGCACGTTCTTGCGCCCTATCAGGCAAAGAAAGGCGCGCGCTGGTACGAAGGAACGGCAAACGCCATTTATCAGAATATCCAATTCTTGAATAAGTACGATAGCGAACACGTTCTTATCCTTTCGGGCGACCACATTTATAAAATGGATTACTCGAAAATGCTCGATCAGCATATAGAAACGGATGCAGACATAACCATAGCCGTTATTGACGTGCCTATGGACGAAGCCAGCCGATTCGGTATAATGAGTTACGACGAATCGTACCGTATCTTCGACTTCGCAGAAAAACCGAAAGAGCCGAAGAGCAACCACGCTTCAATGGGTGTGTATCTGTTCAAGAAAGACGTGCTCGTGCGTATGCTCGAAGAAGACGATGCCGATCCCGAAAGCGAAAAGGACTTCGGTAAGAACATAATCCCCAAAATGCTTGCGGAAAATATGCGCGTGTTCGCATACCAGTTCGACGGATATTGGAAAGACGTCGGAACGCTCAAAAGTCTTTGGGAAGCGAATATGGATCTGCTTGGCGTTGATCCCGTATTCTCGCTTTACGACGGAGCGTGGAAAATATATTCGGGCAACGATGCATATCCGCCCGCGCTCCTGCTTACCAAAAGCGGTGACGTCAAAAACAGTATCGTTACTGAGGGCGACATTATCGCAGGCGCGGTCAAGAACTCGGTTATAGGCGAGGGCGTAACTATCGGCGCAGGCGCAGTCGTGGAAAACTCAGTAGTGTTCAGCGGTTCGGTTATAGGTGAGGGCTCACGTCTTTCGTACGCAATAATCGACGAAAACGTAACTATCGGCGCAAACTGTGTGCTGGGCGACAAAAAAAGCGGTCCGGGCAAAATTACGCTGGTGGGCAGAGGCACGACTATCCCCGAGGGTAGCGCGCTTGCAAGCGGAAGCATAACGGAGGCGGAATAATATGAAGACGTTAGGTATAATCTTTTCAAGCATACACGAAAGGGATATTCCCGAACTGACTAAGGTACGTACTCTTGCATCCGTACCCTTTGGCGGAAGATACCGCCTTATAGATTTCGTGCTTTCCAATATGGTAAACAGCGGAATTACGAATATCGGCATTATCGCAAAATATAATTACCAATCGCTTATGGACCACGTACAGAGTGGTAAGAGCTGGGGCTTGGCGCGTAAGAACGGCGGTTTGACCATACTCCCGCCCTTCAACGACATATCGGGTGGCGGTGTGTTCAATAACCGTTTTGAAGCGATAAAGAGCGTAGAATCGTTTATCAGATATAACGAGGCGGATTATGTCGTTATGGCTGACTGTGATATCGTTTGTAACTTCGACCTTGCGCCTGCTATCACCGCGCACGAAAAGAACGGCGCAGATATTACGCTTATATACCGCAAAAAGGCCGTTGATTCGTCGGATAAGTACCGTATGTTCCTCGAAACGGACGAAAACGGCAAAGTTACGTACGTAGAAAAGAACAACGGTAGCACAGGCGAAAAGAAAGTCTATACCGACTTTATGATTATGTCGCGCAGACTTCTTCTCTATATTCTCGAAAACAGCAAGAAGTGGGGAATTACCTCTTTCTCACAGAACGTACTTTCCAATTACAAGGATTATAAAATCTACGCGTACGAACAGGACGGTTACTACGCAGCGGTAAACAGCCTGACCGATTATTACAAACACTCTATGGAACTTCTCAATCCCAAAGTGGTAAAAGAACTTTTCTATAAGGGTGGCGCGGAAATTTATACCAAGGTTCGTGACTCCGCCCCTGCAAAGTTCACCGATACCGCTTGCGTAAACGACTCTATGGTGGCGGACGGTTGCATAATCGAGGGCGAAGTTACCAACTCGATTATCTTCCGCGGTTGCCATATAGCAAAGGGCGCGAAGGTTATGAACTCCATTATTATGCAGGACTCCGTTATCGAAGCGAACTCCACGCTCAACTGCGTAATTATGGATAAGGGCGCGCACGTCCTTGACGGCAGACTGCTCTCAGGTCACCCCACCCATCCTTATTATATAGAAAAAGAAAGCACTATATAATTTTAGCAATCAAAACAATAAAAGCAAGGATAACGAAAACTTATCCTTGCTTTTTCGTTTTTGCGTGGCGAAAGAAAAAACGCCACTTATTGTTTTGCAATTACTTTTTTCTGCGTAAAGTGGTATAATTATTATGTAATAAAGAAGAAGATAGATACGTAAACGTCACGATTAATAGCTTATACAGACATCGCTAAGAATAAAAAACACAATATATTGTGGCGCAAAAATAGTATAAACACAAGTGAGTTTTACCCGAAAAAATTATTAAAAATTTTTAAAAAAAGTTGTGAAAAACACTTGACTTATTTTTTTAAATAATGTATTATATGCAGGCTGTCGCGAAACGGCAGTAGCTTGTTATTTGGACTACGTATTTAGAAGCATAAATACCTCTGGCGTAACAGGATATCAAATCTTAACGGAAATGATAGTCGTTATGCCTTTTTTTACGCCCTTTTTACGAGAATAGTCGTTAAATGACAGCATTAAATAACCAACAAACCGCGAAAGCGGACTGGAAATAAACTCCAACTGTCGTTGGAAAATAGTACATTGACAACTACATAGAGTAAAGCAAATTATCAAGTAAGACGAAGTAGAAAGAGTTATAAAGAAGTAACTAAGAAAACTAAGTAAGAAGGTATGTGCAATAACAGACATATACAAGGTTAAGATAATTTGTCTTGCAAAAGACTCAAGCCAACGAAATCGCGCATTTGAAACGCGTAATCGTTGGGGAAGAGTCGGATAGGATTAATAGACGAGATTTAAGCTATAAAGAGCGTATGGAGGATGCCCAGGCATCAGGCGCCGAAGAAGGACGTGATAAGCTGCGAAAAGCTGTGGGGAGTCGCAAATAGACCTTG
>JAFXKH010000020.1 GCA_017531795.1 Clostridia bacterium | reverse complement strand
GTTTTTCTCGTCAACGGAGTTTTTAAGGAAAGCATAAAAACAATCGAATACCCTGCTCTCAGTCCGTTATACGTGACAACTTTTCCGTTATCCGCTACCTTATTGCCGTATACTGTCAGACTGATAAGCGGAAAAGCAACTTCAAACGAAAATCTCGTAACGTCGTACGAAGTGGCAGATGGATTTTTTATCGTCAAACTCAAAGAACGGCATAATTACGTATACTCACCCGCTTTCACGCAGGCTTTACCGCCCGAAAGCGGACGGGCGAGCAGTTTTTTCCGCGCGGTAAAATCGGGAGATTTTGAAAAGGCTCGGCGTATGATGACCGCAGAATTATCCAAAGCCATAACGGACGACGAGTTATCTTCTTTTTTCGCGCCTTTCGTGGATATAGTCCAAAACAGATTCGACGAACTGCCGTGCAACTATTTTCTCATAAACGGCAATACCCGTCGTGGCGAAGCGTATAATTTTGAGTTCGCAGGCGACAAAATAAGCAATATCGAAGAAACGGAATAAAAAAACGAAGCGGTAAAGTCGCTTCGTTTTCATTATTAATTAATACGATATACTGTTTTTATTTTATACGGGAATTCTCACGATAAAAGAAGTCGTTCCGTTTTCGCTAACAGCCGTTATTTTTCCGCCCAACAGTTCGGTAATTGACTTTGCCATTGCAAGCCCGAGCCCGAAACTGTTGCTCTTATGTCCTACTTTATGGAAACGCTCAAAAATGAACGGCAATTCTTCTTTTGGAATTTCGCCCTTGTTCGACACGACGAATTCGGCGCGCATTTTCTTTCGTTGTCTGTTCTTGATGGAAAGGCTTACGGTAATTTTTTCTCCGCTCGGAGAATATTTGACCGCATTATCGAGAAGAACGCCTATAATTTTATTCCAGCATTGCTCATCCGAGATTACACGCGCTTCTTCGCATTGAAGTTCGAGCGTTTTTCCGTCCTCATAACAGGAAGCCTCGAAAGACAGGCAATTACTTTCTACAAGTTCGCCAAGGTCAAACTCCTTCATAACGGGCGTGTTCGCAGACGCCTCAAAACTGGAAAGTTCCAACAGTTCGGTAACGAGTTCTTGCATACGTTTGGTCTGAGTGTCGATATTTTCCACCCATTTTTCATTTTCGGGCGAAATTTCCCCTTCTGCGCGTAAAACGTCAAGATTGGCAGAGATTATGGTAATAGGCGTTTTTAGCTCGTGCCCTGCGTTGGCTACGAGATCTTTTTGCTTTATAAGAGAAACTCGCGCGGGAGAAAGCAACCGTCCCGAAAGCAAAAATGAAAGAATCCCGAGAACGATTATAAAAGTACCTAAAGTTATGCAAACGATCAAACTTTCCCCCACGAAAATCAGATGCAAATGGGTGAAGTCATATATGGCGTAAACTTGCGCGGGATTGCCTAAAAACGTCGTATCTTTGCTTGCAATTCTAAAACTACGCCCGGATAAAGTATACTCGCGAACGCCCGATTGCGCTATATCTACAAGCAGGGCAAATTCATCTTCCGTCAAATATTTATAATCAACGATCGTATGCTCGCCAGCCTCGGTTGCTATTATTATTGAGCATTCGTTTATTTCGTCGCTCTCGTTTTCCCCTAAAATATAATCGAGCGGAAGCGAAAGGGCTTTGTCAAGGCTTGAATATATCATTGACTCGGTTGATAAATAATTAGCGATAAGCATACCCGCCAGGCAAGCGAAAATGAGCGCGGTACAAACGCCCGTCACGAGAACAGTGAACTTTATTTGAAGTTTATGAAACAGCTTGTCAGACGCGCTAAGCTGTTTTTTCGTTTTTTCAGGCTTGGGCGTTTTCATATAAGCGGTACCCCACCCCACGCATTGGCGTTATCGTAAATTTTGCGCCGATAAATTTGAGTTTTTTTCTGAGAAAAGATATAAACACGTCGAGATTGTTTGACTCAAACTCGCTGTCGTATCCCCACACCTTATTGATCAACTGCTCTCTCTGAGCCACGAAAGAAGGTTGCTCAAAAAAGATTTTCATAATCTCCGCTTCTTTTTTGGAGAGTTTTACTGACTTATCTCCGTATAACATCGTATACGTAGACAAGTTCAGCGATACGCCCATATACGACAAACTATTCTCGCTTATAACCTCTCCCTTACGGCGCACGAGCGCGCGTATACGAGCCAGTAACTCGGGAATAGAAAAAGGCTTGGTGAGATAATCGTCCGCGCCCGTATCAAGCCCGAAAACTTTATCCGATTCTTCACCGAGAGCAGTTAACATTAAAATCGGGACGCTTATTCCCTCTTTACGCAATGCTCTTACCGCTTCAAAACCGTTCATTTTCGGCATCATAACGTCCATAACGATAACGTCGTACATTCCCGTTTTCGCAAACAACACGCCCTCTTCGCCGTCATGCGCCACGCCGACCTCATATTTTTCACGCTTTAATACTTGCGCAAGCGCATCGGTCAGGCTTATTGAATCTTCAACTAAAAGCACTCTCATAACTACCTCTTTACTATTATAACAAAACTTCTGCCTTTTGTAAATATTTTATATGTAGCAAAAAAGAAGTTCCGTAGCGCTTTCGTTTATTCTTACGGAACTTCATTAAGATGGAGATATGGCTACAAACACACAAGAATTATTTATCTTGTAAACATATTATAGCCGTCCATTATTAAACTAGCATTAAAATAAGGGTACTTTTTCAAAAATTTTTATTCTGAATTTTTTGCTTCGTCGCTCATTTTCCAGCCTGTTCTGGGAGAAAGGCTTACGCTACCCAAGCCTACTCCGCCCGGCGCGCAAGTACGTTTGAAAGCGGAAGAATAAAATCTGCGGAAAAATACGTTCAACCATTTTTCTATTTCTTTTTCATCGTACGTTCCCTCAAAAGCGGAAATTGCAAGTCGAAGTATTTTTGCCTTTGACGAGCCGTGACGAATAAAGTGATACAGAAAAAAGTCATGCAATTCGTACGGTCCGACTATTTCTTCGGTAGGCTGAACGACTTTACCGTCCGTGGGAAGAAGTTCGGGAGATACGGGAGTGTCGATAATATCAACGAGCACACTACTCAATTCTGGCAATCGTTCCGCTTCGTAAGCGACGAGTTTGCGTACCAGCGTTTTCGGAACGGAAGTGTTGACTGAATACGAACTCATATGGTCGCCGTTATACGTACACCAGCCGAGAGCAATTTCGGACATATCCCCCGTTCCAACGACGAGCGCGCCTATGCGGTTTGCTACGTCAAAAAGAACTTGCGTGCGTTCTCTCGCCTGCGCGTTCTCAAACGTTACGTCTGCGGTTGTTCCGTCGTGACCGATATCCGCGAGATGTCTTTTTACGCTCTCGCCAATATTGATTTCCATAAAGTCAACGCCAAGTATTCTGCACGTTTCATAAGCGTTGGATTTCGTGCGGGCAGTCGTGCCGAAACAGGGCATAGTTACTGCGGTCACCGATTTTCTCGGCAAGCCAAGTTTGTCCACCGCCCGTACTGCAACGAGCAAAGCAAGCGTACTGTCCAGACCTCCGCTTATTCCGATAACGCAAGAATTAATACCGCAACTTTTCATTCTGCCTGCAAGACCTGCCGTTTGCATTTGCAGAATTTCTTCTGCGCGTTTATTCTTTTCGCAATCGGCAGGAAAAAATGGGTGGGGCTCAGGTCTCCTCGTCAGCGGAGTGGTTTTTTCGGTAAGAGAAAACTCCACGAAATTGGCTCG
This sequence comes from Clostridia bacterium, assembly GCA_017531795.1. Taxonomy (GTDB): domain Bacteria; phylum Bacillota; class Clostridia; order Christensenellales; family Pumilibacteraceae; genus Protoclostridium. The sequence continues at coordinate 3,649 of JAFXKH010000020.1, read as the reverse complement.
CTGATTATAATATCCACTCTTTATTCGGTCTTTATTTAAGTTCGATACGTCAATATCGGCAACGGCTACGCCACTCCCGAACGGCAAGGCCTCGTCAAGCAGATTTCCGCCCGACGATATTATGCAATGCCCCGAATAAACTCCGTCCGTACTGCTTTCACCCTCACCGCTTTCAGCGCGGACGTAAGCGCACAAAAGCCGTGCGGATTGAGTCGTTATGAGCGCGCGGACGTAGTCTGCTTTCGCAACTTTCGCTACTGAGTGCGCAGGGTTGCAAATAACGAGCGCGCCGTGAGTCGCAAGATACGCTGATGACGACAGGGGCGACAGAAGTTCGTCACCGAGTTCGCTTGCTACCGTCAGACCGCCCTTTTCCCAAAGAATAAGATTATTCCCGAACGGGCAGTCGAGATTTTCCAGCCTTGTCACTTCCCCGTCGTAAACCGAAAAACCGTTTTCCGCCACTTTTTTGGGCGAAACGGCTATTACCCGTCCTTGCGAGGCGTATACCGTGACGTTATAAAGCAAGCCCTTGTACATAAACGGCGAGCCGAACGCTACGAAAATATTCTTGCCTTCGGTATATTCGGCAATCTCATATACGCCTTCTTCTGCTCCGCCGAGTACGCTGTCAAGCAAGAAAAGGTCGCCTGCCGTACCGCCCGTCACACAAAGTTCGGGCAGAACGAGAAGTCGCACGTCTTTCGCGCAGGCTTCGTCAATAGTTTTTTTGATTTCACCGACGTTCGCCCGTACGTCGCATAACGCTATGTGGGGCGAAACCGCCGATACTTTATATATTCCGTGGTTCATAATCCATTTCCTTTGTCCGAAATTATATGCGGTGAGCGTTGCCGTTTTCCACCCTGAACTCCGTCAGTTCGCCCAATTTTTCTCTCACTTCGGGTGGCAACGACGTGCAAGTTATTATCGTCTGATACGCTTTTATGTGCGAAAGCAGTTTGCTCTGTCTGTACGAATCAAGTTCGCTGAGTACGTCGTCGAGCAGAAGCACGGGGTATTCTCCGCTTTCGGCTTTGAGAAGTTCCATTTCGGCAAGTTTGAGCGAGAGCGCGGTACTTCGCTGTTGACCTTGCGAACCGAACGAACGCAAATCTATTCCGTCTGCGCTGAGAGCAAGATCGTCGCGCTGTGGTCCTGCGTGTGTGAGCGCAAAATTAAGGTCGCGTTCTCTGTTTTTCTTCAACGTGTCGAGAAAATTCTGTTCGATTTCCTCCACGTTTTCCCCCGCTATGCCTTCGTATGCAAGCGAAAGTTTTTCTTTACCCGTAACGTCAAGGTGTACGGTTTGAGCGATAGGGGCAAGACGTTCCACGAAACCACGCCTCGTTTTGATTACCCTTGCGCCTTCTCGCGCGAGTTGCATATCCCACACGATAAGGCTGTCCTCGCTCGGATGATTTTTGAGCAGTTTATTACGTTGCGATAATATCTTATTATATCTTGTAAGCGTATAAAAATACGCTTTGGACAGTTGGCATATCGCTATATCCATAAACCGACGTCTTTCGCTCGGACCATCCTTTACAATTTTCAGTTCGTCGGGCGAAAACAGTACCGTTTTCAGCACGCCCATAAGTTCGCCGATTTTGGTTATTGGAAGTCCGTTGATTAAGACGTGCTTATCCTTGTCGAGGCGTATTTCTACTTCGTCAGTTCCGATTTCCTTTCTCAGGTTTACTTTGACCGTCGCAAAGTTTTCACCCCACTTGATTAATTCTTGCCAACGTGGAGTACGCGCGCTCTTTCCTACCGAAGCAAGGTATACGCTTTCAAGCAAGTTCGTCTTACCCTGCGCGTTGTTTCCGACAAACAGGTTAACGCCTCTGCCAAGTTTGACGTCGGCAGAAGCGTAATTCCTATAATTTTTTATTGTCAGTTTTTCTATGCGCATATTTATTTTAGATTGACATTGATAACAGACTTTCGGTAAGATTTGCAAGAGGCATGCTTATCTGCGAGCAACCGTTGACCGTTGAATCGTCCACTTTAACGACTTCAAACTCAAAGGTCGCTATCAGATTTTGCGCATCATCAGAATGCTCGGCAAGTATCGTTTCAAGCGTATCGTCATCCATTTTGCAAATTTTGTTTATAAGAATTTTGCTTTCCTTTTCGCTCATTCCGTTTAACGAATAGTTGTGGTATACGACTTCTTTCGTCACGGGATTATGATCGTATACGAGCGTAAAGTGCAGTTTATCGGGAAGTATATCGTGAACGTCTATGCCTTCGCCGATTTTATCCATATTTACGAGTTCGCTCACGTTGATATGGAAGGTAAACAATACGTAATCTTCGTTTTCGTCCAGCGTCGTATAATTGCTGAATACTTCGTAAATTTTCGTAGCGTTGCCCTTGTTCGCGCCTGCCGGAATACCCACTAATTGTTCGAACGTTCCGAGATGGTCGTTACCCGAGTTTCTCGTCATGTTCACCACGCGAGCAAACTTAGCGTCCGTCATAGTAGCCGTGAAATTGGGGAACGCGCCACTCAGCGTTACGTCACCGTGAACGCCTACCGTCGGGTTAATCATAATATCGCCAAAGTCAAATCCCGTCGCAAGCGGATTGAGAAGGAAGTCTTCTGAGTCGTAGTTGTTTTCGTTCGTTCCGCTTATATAATAATTTTCATCACGGTGGTGTAAACCCTGAACGACGGCTTTCAGCTCGTCTTCGGTCACGTCCGTTATGCCAAGCATATCTATCATAAAGCCATAGAAGTTCGGGAATACTATCGCTCCGTTCTCAAGCGAATAATTGATTCCTGCGGTATCTATCTGAGATAAGCCGTCGTACGCCGCTTTTCCTGCGTCAGCCACTATTCCGTCCATATCAAACAGTCCGTCACCGAACTTATTTATTATCGTCATCGTCGTGTCGAAATTATCGTCGCCCTTGCCTTCTCCGTTTATCGTCGCCGTCGTTTCATAACGCGCGTTCGGCGTACCTGCGCCAATAACGTTATTCATATTTATGGCCAGACTGACGTAAATCGCATCACAGCTTATTATTTCAGAATATTGCGCGTCGAGCAAATTCCCTACGTTTATTTTCAGTTGAAGCGTAATTCCTGATTCTGTTATTTTCACGTCGATAAGTTGAGCGTAATCGGTTATGCTATCAAAGTCAGCAAGTCGCTCGTTCATTATCGCGAGTAAAGATACTTCGTCAATTCTTACGTTGAGTTCGTCTGCCGAACGAGTGTCGTACATCATACCTTCCATTTGTATCGCTCCGCTTGAATACTCGTAAGTCTGAATATTTTTCAGTCGCAATACGGAAGTATTGAATTCGCCAGCGAAGGTATTAAACAGATCGTCAAAGCTTGAAAGCGCTTTGTTATTGTTGTGAATATAATAGTTTTGCTGAATATCAATCAAAAACTCTTCGTAAGTCGCGTTTTCCGCTCTGTTATCGCCGTCGTAAGTATAATTTACGAGATAATTCACCGCGGATTTAAGTTCTGCTCCGCTTACGTCCACGCCTTCTTCATTAAGCCCAAGGAACTCTACCGCAATATCAAATACGGAAGGAAGTTCAACGTAACCCGCGTTGTTCGCCACCGAAGGACGGAACGCGTAATAAGGCAACGCTTCGTTCAGCCCGGTCGTAACTTCCGCCAAAC
>JAFXKH010000019.1 GCA_017531795.1 Clostridia bacterium | reverse complement strand
TTCGGGCTTATTTCCGTCTATGAAATGGGCAATGGTCACAGCATTATCGAAAGTCTGGGAACGAACGGTGGCGTAAACGCTTTTTCCCTGTCGCTCAATTTTGCATCCCCCCTCATTGTTTCACTCGTTGTCGTACTCGTAATGAAGTTTATCGCTTCCGTGCTGAACATGGGCGCAAGCGTGCCTTGCGGTGTCTTTATACCCATGCTCTCCGTAGGAGCGTGCGCGGGCGGACTAATCAGTTACGTTGCTTCGACGTGCGGTATGAACCCTGCGTACTCGGACATTATCGTTATGATTTGTATGGCGACCTTCTTCGCGACTATCGTTAAAGCGCCCTTGACCTCTATCGTAATGGTGTTCGAACTGACGGGTAGTTATAACTTCACTCTGCTCTTACCCGTTATGCTCGGCGTGGCAATAGGATATTTTATAGGCAGGTTATGTTCGACTCACGCCATTTATGACGTTATTCTTGAAGGCTTTATTGAAAGCGACGGCGTGGCGAAAAAAGGTATTAAGGAACGGTTCGTTATGACCGTGGAAAGCGCGTCGCCTGCCGACGGTAGCGAAGTCCACGACTTGCTCTTGCCTTGGGCAACTGCTATTATCGCAATCAAGCGTGACGGACGCGACAATATCTCGCCAAGCGCGGAAACCATACTTAACGTGGGCGACGAACTTACGATTGAAGCGGAAACGGACGACAGAGAAGCGACGGAAAAAGAACTACTCGCCGTTACCTCAGGCGAAGAATAACGCTTAGCCCCTATACACTTTTATAAAACGAAAGTACATAAAAAGAGTGACTTTGTCGGTCACTCTTTTTTCTTACCAATGTTGATTTTTATTCTTTTTATCTTTGCGTTTTTTTAACGGAACGTCTTGGGGCTTGGCAGAGTCATAAGGATTGGGTTCGCACGGTGTTCCATAACCGTTGGGATTGCCGTACGGGTTGTTGGGATTGCCGTACGGGTTGTTGGGATTGCCATAGCCGTAAGGATTTCCGCCGTAAGGATTTTGCCCGTAAGGATTTCCATAACCATTGGGATTAACGTAAGGGCAATTGGGATATCCGCCGTAAGGGCCGTAAGGATTTCCATGGCCATAAGGATTTCCGTAAGGGTTATTGGGATTGCCGTAAGGGGGCATATGACCGTCGGGAGTAAGATTTTTTGTTTTATCGGGATCAACGTTTTCTTTTTTTGCCAATTCCCTTTCTTCACCGCCATCCGTTCTTCGTAAGATCAAGCCTATCATACTTCCGAGCATAGCAATCTGAACAATAAAGAACTCTATTCCCACGCCCTTTATTACTTCTTTTACCACGTCTATATCAAAAGCCGTATACTGCGCGTCTAATACGAACAGCACGCATTTTATCGTGAGAAGAATCAAGAAGAAGATAAAAAGTATTATCGCCTTTTTCTTCGCGCGCTTGTTTACGCCCATATCCGTTTTTATTGTTCCCGACACAGTAAAAAGTAAAAAGTACACGAAGAAAATAAGGGCTAAAGGTTCAATCATATAATTATAAATACCGATAACAGCGGAAAGCGGATCTCTGAAAATCGCATTGATACCACCGTTAAAGGCCAAAAGTATGGCGTTAATAAAATCATTTACGCTCGGTTGCAAAGCGTTGATAAGAGCAATCACAAGCAACGCCACGATGGCAATATCCAAAATTGCCGTCACGAAGATACCAAACGCGCTTTGCTTTTTTTGATCTTCTCCTTCCTTTTTCTTGGAAGAAATAAACATAGCGCTGAGTGCGTGCATTGCGCAACCGATAGCCAGGCAAACGATACCTTCAATCGTTACTGTGCCTCCAACTAAGAAAGAAGTAACGAGTATAAAATACGAGAAAAAACAGCAGTTTTTCGTAAATTTATGGATACGCGCAAAATATAAATCGTTGTTGGGTTGTTTTTTGCTTCCTAATTTTGCGATATTAGCGAGCGTTCGAAAAATATTTATAATAGTGACTAATGCAAAAAACAAACTTAGAGCAATAAGCAAACATTTTGCGACCAGTCTATAAATAGCGACAAAACTTACGCTAATATCATTGAAAATCGTCAGCAACGCAAAAGCATTTATTTTCGTACCAACTATCTCAGTAACGCCCAATACCAACATCGTTACTACTGCGACCTGGAAAAGAACAAAGATCACGCTAAGTAACGGAGTCGCAGGGGCAGAGTTTTTTACGGTTTCTTTTCCTTGCCTGTTCGTTGCGGAAACGTTGGGCGTTGACTCCGAACCCTTTTTTATTGCCTGAGCAGAAGGTACTGGATTTTGAAGGTTTTTCTTATATTGTTTTATTTCATTGGATTGGTTTTTAGACATTTGAATCTCCTTCGATCATCCACGCCTTCAAATCTTTTATTTCCGTATCTACTTCTTTTATGATCGTATTGTTTATATTAGAGAACTTCATATCATCATAAAGATGATAAATCAAATAAGCATCATTATCCCCCGAAGCGGTATTATGGTCGCAAGTAAGATCCATCTTTATTGACGGACAAACGCTGTCTGACATATCGAAACTTACGCTACCCTTTGTACTCTCTGCGTACTGGTTTGTCAAACCGAGAGCGTAGAATAAAAAATCTTTGCCGAGATCATAACGGTCTCCGTCCTTTTCAAAGCAGTTTGCGTTGGGATTTTCCATAGCGTAAACTATCGTATCGCCCAGAGTTTTTAAGGTACTGCTGTTCTGCGTATTGACGTTATGTAACGCCGTTGCAATTTCAGGAACGTTCGTAGCATCCCACCACGGGCCTACGAGTTTTTCAAAAATACTAAGCGCTGAGTTTTTACCGCTTACGGTCTCTTCTTCTTCGTCATTGGCGTGGTCAGTATTATCCCAATACTTATATATCCTTTTATAATCGTAATCATACGCCCATTTGTTTACTCTGAAAAAGGTTTTCGTTTGCGTAATATAAAAGTCCATTTCAAACGAAACGTTCTGCACCGCCGACTCTTCGGTAATGATAGTCGTGGTAAGTCTGTCTTGCGTAATATGCGAATACGCCGACGAGGTTATTTCTCCTTTCGCGCTGTATGCAATTGCCGTTTGCGTACCGTATAACGTCAATTCCCTATTGAACGAAATGTTGGACGAACTATTGCTTTTCGCATTATTATAAGATTGATTAGACGAATAACTTTGCGAAAGAGCCGTCGTTTCTTTGAAAGTAAAACTTGAATATACGTCCGCGCTTTCCGTTCCACCCGTTACTGCCGAAGGGGGAGCAGACGGGTTTGCTTTATTGAAACTCACCTTTTCGTTTATGTCGTCTATGGTGTCAATAACTTTTTTTACGTCCGAAACGGTCTTTATTTCTGCGTTCGTTCCGTTCCCTGCGCCGGCGACGTACGGCTTACTCCCCATGCTGACAGCGACAATAAATACCAGCAAAGACAGGCAGATAAGCATCGCTATAAATCTTTTAATAATAGTTTTTTTCATCATTAATCCCCATTATTTATAACAATTACGTTATATAAACAACTACGTATTAGTATAAACGAGTATTCCCCTTATGTCAACTGTTTTTCTTGAAAATGTAATTGACGAGTCTTTTATATAAAAATACGCGCCCTGAAAAATCTAACGGATTTTTAGGGCGCATAGCCTTTATTTTGTTTATCTGAACGTAGGGAATCTGTTCCAGTTTGCAATCAGTTTGCGGTCAAGTCCTGCTTGGTCAAAGAGTTCTACGGCTGAAAAGTCGCCTACTCTTTCGGGCTCGTGCGCATCCGAGTTTACTATAAACTCACAGCCCGTTTTCCCCAACGTTTCAAAGTCCTGGGGCGATAACTGACATTTTTTGCTGTTAAGTTCGACGTATACGCCGTATTCTTTAGCAAGTTCGCCTATAACACGCAGGTCGCATCCGATAGAACGGAGCGGATGCGCTATAACGCCCACGCGGTATCGTTGCACGGCGTTTACGTACGCATCGGTGTTTTTCATTATGCGACTGCGACGGTTTTTAATAGGCAGGAAGTTCGGAAGCCAAAAATCAAAGAAAAAGTCCGCTTTGTCCGGAATTCTGACTTGATGAAAACCGCAAATAATAAAATCCAGTTTTTCCTGCTCGACTTCGGTCAAGTCAAGATCGCCTTTGCCCGAAATTAAATTCGCCTCTATGCCCGACAGTAAGTTTATTTCGGGATGCGCAAGGCGGACGCTTTCTACGTCTGCAAGAAAATCTTCAAAATACGCGGGGTGAAGGTTATGCGGATAACCGGTGATACCGTGATCAGTAATAGCCACCGCTTTAAGCCCACGGGCAATACCTGCCTGTACGTTGTCTTCTACCGTACCTTTTCCGTGCGAATATTCAGTATGAGTATGATAATCTCCCCAAAAAGCCATATATATATTTTACCACGCTTTTATAAATTTGTCACTATGTTTTAAGTAATTTTTTATAAAAATTTTATAAATACTAAAAAACTTGTTTCTTTTTCGCTTTTCCCCGCCGAAGGAGACGAGTGATTTATGCCTTTATAAGAAAAAAACCGACCGCAGTCGGTAATTTTATCTTTTAGCCTTTTTCCGTCGGCATATCAGCCTGATTAGCGCGCTTATAAAACGTGGCGCTTTAATACATATAATCTTTGACATAACGCCCTCCCGTTTTATTATATGCGATAAGCGTTTGTTTGGTTACAAAAAACGGGCAAGCGTTTCAGCCTACCCGTTTTTTTTATCATTTTTATTCACCGCGGAAAGTGGATATTACCTTTTCGGGCGTGGGGGAATTAAACGCGCAACTGCCCGACACGAGTATGGTTGCGCCTGCTTCAACGAGCATACGCACGTTATCTTCGTTCGCTCCGCCGTCCAATTCTATTTCTACGGGGAGTTTGCGACGGGAAATCTCGCTCGCGAGTTTACGGATTTTATCCGTTGTTGTAGGGATATACGACTGACCGCTAAATCCGGGATATACTCCCATAACAACGACGTAATCGCAGAAGTCAAGCAGAGGATATATATCTTCTATCGGCGTGTCGGGGCAAACGGCAAGACCTGCTTTTACGCCTGCGTTCCTTATCGTCATAAGATTGTCCTTGGGCTGTTCCGTCGCTTCCACGTGGAAAGAAAGAAAGTCTGCGCCACTACTGATAAACTTATCCAGATAGCGTTCTGGCTGGATTATCATCAAATGCACGTCAAGAGGAGTATTCGCGTGCTTTCTTATATCCGCCACCATTTTATGGCCAAACGTAAGATTGGGAACGAACAAGCCGTCCATTACGTCGCAATGAATCATATCCGCGCCTGCTTTTTCCATTCTCGATACTTCCGCGCCTACTTTTGCAAAATCACCGCTAAGTATTGACGGCGCAACTTTTACTGCCATTATTTATCCTCCGTATTGTCCTTTTCCGTATATTTTCGTCTGAGTTGTCCGCACGCGCCCTCCACGTCCTCGCCGAGAGAACGCCTTATGGTTGCGGAAACACCGCGTTTTGTCAATTTCTTCAAAAATTCTTCCGCCTCACGCCGATTAACGCCGACGAGCGACGAGCCCGTTTCGTTAAGCGGTATTAAGTTGACGTGTGACGGATACCCCTTAGTCAGCGTAGCGAGCATATCAGCGTCGCTGTCCGAAATATTGAGGTTGCGCATCATTGCGTATTCGTAAATCACCCGCCGTCCGCTTTTTTCAAAGTAATACTTTGCGGAATCAATAATCTCACGCACCTTATACTTTCTCGCAGTCGGCATAATGGTAAGGCGTTTTTCGTCCGTCGGCGCGTGCAAAGACACACACAGCGTTATGGAGTAGCCCTCGTCTGCCAATCGGCGCACGCCCTCAGTCAGTCCGCAAGTAGAGAGCGATACGCTTCGTTGACCTATCCCCTGACTCTCACCGAGCAGGCGCAAAAATTTTGTCACTTCTTCGTAATTATCCAGCGGTTCGCCACTTCCCATAAGAACGACGTTGCCAACCCTCTCCTTCTCTCCGCGCTTTCTCAGGTAAGCGTTTGCCGAGATCACTTCGCCCAGCATTTCGCCTGCGGTCAGGTTACGGAGCAGTCCGTCCAGCCCCGAAGCGCAGAAAGCGCAACCCATACGGCAACCTACCTGCGTGGACACGCAAAGAGTGTGACCGTATTTATAACTCATCAGCACGCCTTCGATAAGATTGCCATCGCGCAGTTCGTACAAAAACTTTACCGTGCCGTCTTTTGACTTCGCCTCTTTGATTATCTTCACGCCAAGAGCCGAATATTTATCGCTCAGACTTTCACGCAAGGGCTTGGGCAGATTGGTCATGCCGTCAAAGTCCACGCCGAGAGCCAGCCACTCAGACAGTTGTCGGGCGCGGTAAGTCGGCAAGCCTTCTTCTTTGGCTATTTGCGTAAGTTCGTCTTTCGTTAAGTCGGTGAGTAATTTCTTCATACCTGTTTTCTCATCTTCGCCATATAAAATCCGTCTGCGCCGTCCACGTGGGGAAACAAGCGTTTTTCGGAAACGAGCGTAAAGTCGCCACCCGATAAAAACTCACGGACAACCTCTTCGTTCTCACGTTTGAACACCGAGCAAGTCGAGTAAGCAAGGTATCCGCCTGCGCGCACGTACTTTGACGATACGGTGAGAATTTCGAGTTGCAAGGCGCGTAAGGTTTCCACGTCGCTCGCTTTTTTATTCCTAAGTACGTCGGGCGAGCCTATCGCCACACCGCTACCCGTACAAGGCGCATCTACGATTACGAGGTCGAACGCTTCCGACCATTTTTCGTCGTACTCTCTGCCGTCACGAAGTAATACGGTCATATCCGCGCCCATACGCCGAGCGTAAGAACGTATCAGATTGACTCTATGCTCACGCACGTCGCAAGCGATCACTTCCGCCTGGGGGAGCAGTTCGCCGATATACACCGCTTTACCACCCGGCGCGGAGCATACGTCCAGCACTTTGACTTTGCCACTCATACCTTGGGCGTAGAAGTTGGTCGCTATCGTTGATGCAAGCGACTGTCTTGTGAACTCTTTTTCGTCCAGTCCGTCCATTATGCTTGCCGAAACGAAATACCCGAACGGAGTGGGCGTATATTCGCCGAGCGTAGATATTTTTTTCTCAAACTCGTCGGCGGTGGTTATTCTTGCGTTTCTGCGGATATGTGCGCGTTTGGGCAATTCTGCCGTTATTATTTTCTTACCTTCTTCGCCAAAATCCTTTTTGATTATGTCTATCGCCCACTCGGGCAGTCCGCTTGACAAAGACAGCGCGCTGTCGTCGTCCGTCGGCATACGCACTTGTCCGACCTTTCGGAGCACGGCGTTAACGAAACCTTGCGTGCCGAACAGTCTGTCCTTTGCAAAGTCCACGTAACGCTTGACTACGGCGTATTCGGGCTCACTACCTTCAATCAGTTCATAAACGCCCATTTTGAGCAAGATCGCTACGTTGTTTTTTACCGATTTCGTAAGCGACGAGATTATATAATCTATCTTTTTTTCCTTTTCAATAACGCCGTACACGAGGGCGGTTATTTTGGGACGGGCGGTTGGGTTGGCAAGCGCGAGCGCTCGGGGCAAAGAGATGGAAACGTACGCGCCACTAACGTACACTTCTTTAAGAACGTTATACGCCACGCGCTCTACTTCAAACTTCATCATACGAACTTATCCCCCACCGACAGTCTATTACCGTTGAGAAAGTCGGAGGCGGTCATACGCTTTTTACCTTCCGCTTGCAGTTCGGTCAATCGGAGCGCGCCCTTTCCGCACGCTACGACTATTCCGCGTTTATCCAGAGCGATTATTCGTCCGCTTTCACCTTCGCCGTCGCAAAGTTCGGCGTTGTGGATTTTTACCGTTTTGTCGCCCATTTTCGTGAACGCGCCCGGCCAAGGCGTTACGCCCCGCATTTTATTGCGAACGTCGTCTGCGCTATTGCTCCAATCAATCCGTCCGTCGCTCTTTTTGAGCATTGGGTAATAAGAGGCCTCTTCTTCGCGCTGAGGCGTGGGAGCAGGGGCTTTGCCACTTTCGAGCAGTTCGAGATATTCAACGAGCGTTCTCGCTCCGAGCGCGCCGAGTTTTTCAAACATACTGCCTGCGTTATCAAACGGATTGATGCTTAATTTTTCGGTGTAAAGAATATCTCCCGTATCCAAGCCCTCCGCCGTTTGCATTATCGTCACGCCCGTGACCGTTTCGCCCTTTATTATCGCCCATTGTATAGGCGAACTTCCGCGGTATTTGGGAAGCAAAGAAGCGTGGACGTTGATGATACCGTAGGGCGGAATATCTATGATTTCTTTGCTGAGCAGTTGCCCAAATGCTACCGTCACGAACAGGTCTGCGCTTAACGCTCTGAGATCCGCCACCCCTTCTCTGCTGATTTTTTCGTATTGATAAACGGGAATACCCTGCTCTATCGCATATTTCTTTATGGGAGAAAAGACCGTAACTCCTCGGTTGCCCGGTCTGTCGGGTTGCGTGACTACCGCAACGATTTCATGTCTGGATTTCACGAGCGCTTCAAGGGCGTACAACGCAAAATCCGGCGTTCCCATAAATACGATTTTCATTTTTTATTACCTTTTTATTTTCCGAACGGGCGCATTTTGTCTATGAACAAAATTCCGTCAAGATGGTCAATTTCATGACAGCATATATTGGCAAGAAAACCTTCCGCTTTAAGCGTGAACGGTTTGCCGTGACGGTCAAACGCCTTTACCGTGATTTTTTGCGGACGTTCGACTTCGCCGTTCGCTCCCGGTACGCTCAAACAGCCTTCCCGGCACAGTTGCTTGCCCGATTGCTCGGTTATTACGGGATTGACGAGTTCATAAAAATCTTCGCCGTCAGGACTGATAACGGCTATACGTCTGAGCAGACCAATCTGCGGTCCTGCCAGACCTACGCCGTCTGCGTAAATCATGGTTTCCTTCATATCGTCAAGGATTGCGCCCAGTTTTTCGTCAAACTCAGTCACTTCACGGCAACGCTTTCTAAGCACGTCGTCGCCTATTTTTACTACGTTTCTTATTGCCATTTATTTCACCTATGAGAGTTTTATCGGGTTTACTTCGACGTAAGACGTCACGCTTTGCGCTCTGTGGCGGTTTACGACGTTATACACTTCGTCTATTACGCCCTCCGAGTCGGTGGTTAGACGCAGGAGTATTTGCATACGGAACTCGTCCATAATCTTCTTTAACGGCGCGCGCATATACGCAAAGTATAAAAATTTATCCGGATTTTTTTCCTTTATTCCGCCTATGTCGAGATAGACGTTTTTAAGAACTTCGCTTGCCTTTTTTTCGTCCGTTCCGCTTACCATTACTCTGACGATAGTGGCGAAAGGCGGGTATTTCGTGACTTCACGAAGATTGATTTCCTTTTCGTAAAAACCTTTATAATCCCCTTTTCTGACGTACTCGTATACGTAATGCGTGGGCGCGTACGTTTGCAGTATTACCCTGCCCGTTTGCAAGGCTCTGCCTGCCCGTCCTGCCACCTGCGTAGTGAGTTGGTACGTTCTTTCGGTGCTTCGGTAGTCCGCCATATGCAAACTCATATCCGCATCGAGTATGCCCACTAACGTCACGTCGGGGAAGTCGTGACCTTTCGCTATCATCTGCGTACCGACGAGTATCTGCGCTTTTTTCTGCGCGAACTCGCTCAGTATACGGGCGTGAGCGTCCTTTCCGCGCGTGGTGTCGTTATCCATACGAAGCACGCCTACGCCGGGGTATAATTCTTTGAGCAGTCTTGCTACCTTTTCCGTTCCGATATACCCTTCCTTCATAAACGGCGAGCCACAGTTCGGGCATATATCCAGCGTGGTATACATATTTCCACAGTAGTGGCATTTGAGCCGTTGTTCTTCTCGGTGGTAAACGAGAGAAACGTCACACCTGTCGCATTTCGCCACGTATCCGCAAGCCTTGCACATCACGAAGGAAGCGTAACCACGGCGATTGAGAAAGAGCATTGCCTGATTGCCCTTACTGACACAGTCGTCAAGTTCACGTTGCAGGGCGGTGGAAAAAATACTATTATTGCCAAGCGCGATTTCCCGACACATATTGACTACTTCTATTTCGGGCAAGGGGCGTTTATTCACCCGTCCCGTCAGTTCAAGCAGACGGTATTTGCCCGTAACCGCCGAGTGATACGTTTCCACCGACGGCGTTGCGCTTCCAAGCACGAGGTTTGCGCCGTTATATTCGACGCGGTAGCGAGCCACTTCTTCGGTGGAGTATCTCGGCGTGCGGTCAGAAACGTAACTCGAATCGTGTTCTTCGTCGATTATTATTACGCCCAGGTTTTTCAGCGGAGCGAATACCGCGCTTCTTGCTCCAAGCACTACTCTCGCCTCGCCCGACAAACACTTGCGCCACTCGTCAAACCTTTCGCCGTGCGACAGTCCGCTATGTAAAATCGCCACGTCGTCGCCAAACCTCGCTCTGAACGCAGATAACGCCTGAGGCGTAAGCGAGATTTCGGGGACGAGCATTATCGCCGTGCGGTTTTTTTCGAGCGATTTTTCTATGCAATGCATATATACTTCGGTCTTTCCGCTACCCGTAACGCCGTGCAGAACGAAGGTCTGTCCGCTTGCCGACGTGATTTCTTCCACTGCGCGCGCCTGCTCGTCTGTCAGCGTTATGCCCTTTTTCTTTTCGGGAGTAACCTGAGCGTACGGCTTACGCATAATCTCTGCGGAAGTAATTTCGATTATTCCCCTTTCTGCAAGATTACGGAGCGCGGATGCGGAAAAGTTTTTCGTGAGTTCGCTCACGAGTTCGCCTTCGGGCTTACCCGTCGTCAGATATTCCAGCAGTTCAAACTGCGCGAGAGCGTTGGGACGGGTATACTCGGCAGGATCTTTATAACGATATTCTTCGTTCAGTCTGGCGTACTGTCTGGTCAGTTCTTTTACTCTGCCCCCACGCATGGCGGAAGGGATAAACAGTCTGAGTACGTCTACGTTCAAAAGATGGAGTTTGCCCGTCATAAAGGCGAGCAAATCAAACATTTCTTCCGTTATTACGGGCGTTTTGTCAAGTACGGATATTACCGATTTGATTTTATCAGCAGGTAGAAGCGTGCTATCTTTCAAGCCCATAACGAAGCCCTCGGTCTGCGTTCTTCCGAACGGCACGAGTACTCTCATACCACGGCTGACCTCGAAAGGACAGTCGTAGTCGAAGATTCTGTCTACTTCACTAACGGCTACGTCTACTATTACTTCGGCTATCATTGAGTTATTCTATCCAAAATTACGTCGGCAAGTTCCCGTTTAGTCATTTTCGGAAGAACGGTCTTGCCGTTTTTATCTATCAGAGTGACGATATTCGTATCTACGCCAAACCCTGCGCCCTCTTTCGTCACGTCGTTAGCGACGACGAGATCGGCATTTTTCGCAAAAAGTTTTGCGGTTGCGTTCGCGATAGTATTCTGCGTTTCGGCAGCGAACACGACGAGTTTCTTATTCCCTTTCGCCTTTCCTACCGCGCTTGCAATGTCCTCGGTCTTTTCAAGTTCAAGAGTAAGTGGCGAAGAGGATTTGATTTTATTATCCGCCACCTTTTTGGGACGGAAATCACAAGGCGCGGCGGATTTGATAATAACGTCCGCCTCGTTCAGTCTTTGCATAACCGCTTCGTACATATCTTCGGTGGTCGTTACGTCCACTCTCTCAAACCGTTTATCCGAAGCGTCCGCCGTTATCCGTCCGCAGACGAGAAGTACTCTCGCGCCTCTGTCAGCGGAAGCCGTCGCAAGCGCGACGCCCATTTTTCCGCTTGAATTATTCCCGATATAGCGCACGGGATCAATCGGCTCTATCGTACCGCCCGCCGTGATGAGTACGGTCTTTCCAAGCAAGTCCTTCCGGGGGAAAAGCGTATCAATAATCTTTTCTTCGATAACGTTCGGCTCTGCCATTCTGCCTGCGCCTTCGTCACCGCACGCAAGAAAACCTTTACCGCCGTGCACGATAATTACGCCCCTTTCCCTTAACGTCTTTTCGTTGGCTTGGTACGCCGGGCTAGCGAGCATATTTACGTTCATAGCCGGAGCGAGAATAATCGGACACTTACACGCCATAACGGTAGTGGAAAGAAAGTCGTCGGCAATGCCGTTCGCCATTTTTCCCGCAAAGTCCGCCGTGCAAGGCGCGATTACGCAGACGTTCGCTTTTTTCGCAAGCGAAACGTGTTCGACTTCCCACTTACGGTTTTCGTCAAACGTTTCCACGACTACGCGGTTGGCGCTCAGCGTTTCGAAGGTCAGCGGTGAAACGAACTTAGTAGCGTTTTCCGTCATTGCAACGCAAACCTCCGCGCCCTGTTTACGGAGCGAGGATACGAGAGCGCAGACCTTATAAACGGCTATTCCACCCGTCACGCCGACGAGTACGCATTTCCCTTTAAGGTTCATCAGTCTTCGTAAACGGCGAATACTTTATCGTCGTATACTTCTTTCGCGGCGTACGAAATGGGATTCGTTCCTTCGGCGATAGCCTTTTCGTCACCGATTTTCTGTTGAAGGTCACGCGCGCGCTTGGTAACCAAGCATACGAGAGCGTACTTGCAACCTACTTTTTCCACGAGTTTATCAATAGGGGGTTCTAATAACATTTCGGTTAACTCCTTTTTGGATTTTAGTATCTTTACTCTTTTGTTTTTTCTATAATTTCTTTTACGTCGGCTATCGCTTTGTCGATATCCGAGTTTATTATTTCATAATCAAACGAACCGCTTTCTTCAAGCTCGCTCGTCGCAAGCGCAAGACGGGCGGAAATTTGTTCTTCGCTTTCCGTGCCTCTGCCTCTTAATCGGCGCGCGAGTTCTTCACGGCTGGGCGGAAGTACGAATATCGTCTTACACTCGGGATAGGCTTTCTTGACCTGCTTCGCGCCTTTGACGTCAATTTCGAGAAGAACGTCATAGCCACTTGCAAGTTTTTCCATAACGGGGGCTTTGGGAGTGGCGTAACAGTTACCTACCGTTTGCGCCCATTCCAAAAACTCGCCGTTATCTTTCATTTTATTGAACTCGTCGCGAGTGATGAAGTAATAATGCTTGCCGTGAATTTCTCCCGGACGGGGCGCGCGAGTGGTCGCCGATACGGATACGGTGAGATCGGGCATAATTTTCAGAAGACCGGCGTATATAGTACCTTTACCCACGCCCGATGGTCCGCTGAGTACGATTAGTGATCCTTTTCTCATTCTACGTTCCTTATTTGTTCTTTTATTTTTTCCAGTTCGTTTTTCATCGTTAAAACGAGTTCGGTCAGTTCAAGGTCGTTCGCCTTACTTCCCATAGTATTTATTTCTCTGTTCATTTCCTGCGAGAGAAAATCGAGTTTTCTGCCCTGAGGCTCGTCCGCTTCGAGTACGGTATAGAACTGCTCGATATGCGAACCAAGACGGCTTATTTCTTCGTTCACGTCGCATTTGTCTGCGAATACCGCCACTTCCATAGCGATTCGGGAAGGATCTATATCCACGCCTCCGAGAAGTTCGTTCACTCGGCGCGTAATCTTTTCGTGATAATCCTTGACTATTTGCGGAGCGCGTTTTTTCACTTCGCACAGCGCGGTTTCGATATTGCCGACGAGTTTTTTGAAATCGGCTTTCACGCCCTCGCCTTCTATGACGCGCATTTTATCCAGATCAGCCACCGCGTTTTTAGTCGCTTGGGCAAAGAGCGTTTTCATCTCTTCCCTGTCCGCTTCGGCAGAAGCGAGCGAAAGCACGTCGGGCATACGCATTATTACGCTGGCGGTAAGGTCGTTTGCGACGGAGTATTCCTGCGCAAGCGTTTTGCCTGCGGAGAGATATTCGCCTGCAAGCGCAAGGTCGAGTTTTACCTTCTTATCCGTTTCGCCCGTAAGTTCATAAGAATATACGACGTCTACGCTTCCGCGCTTTATCGTTTCCTGTACCTGTTTTTTTACCGTATCTTCAACGAAAGAGAGAGCCTTGGGAAAACGCGAGTTTATTTCGAGGAATCTATTGTTGACGGATTTCAGTTCCACTATGATTTTTCTCGTGGCGTTCGACGCTTCGCCTTTCCCGTAACCGGTCATACTTTTCATATATCGTACCTCTGTTTTAATCGGCTGTAATTTTCTTGCCCTACTGCAAGAGCATATTATATAATAGCATTTTTTTTCTATCAAATCAAGCGTTTATGAGAGCAAGAAACTCACTTTCAGAAATTGTCTTGATCCCGAGTTTTTCGGCTTTGGCGAGTTTACTGCCTGCATCCCGTCCTGCGACGAGAAGAGTGGTCTGTTTCGTAACGGACGAGCCGACCTTTCCACCGCGCTCTTCAATCAGTTTGATTGCCTTGCTTCTCGGCATTTCGTCCAGCGTACCCGTAAGCACTACGAGTTGTCCGCTGAAATTGCCTGTCGCTTTTTGGGGAAGTCTGGGAGTAACGCCCTTGCCGAGCAGTTCATCCACCTCTCCGCCCTTTTCCTTGAAATAATCGGCTATACATTGAGCCACCACTTCGCCGACGTCTTCTATGCCCGTCAGTTCTTCCACGCTCGCCTTTCTTAATCCGTCAATATCACCGTAAATTTCGGCAAGGTCGGAAGCGAGTTTTTTGCCTACGCCCCGAATACCAAGCGCGTTTATAAAGGAAGCGAGCGACGGCGTTTTGCTCTTACTCAGGGCGGTAATGATATTATCCGCTTTTTTGTCTTTGAAACTGTCAAGACCGATAAGATCGTCTGCCGTCAGGTCGTATAAAGCGGACGGCGTTCTTACGCCCAATTCGTCGTAAAAAAGCGACAGCGTTTTTTCGCTCAGTCCGTCCACGTCCATACAATCCTTGGAAACGAAATGCGCAAGCTTGGACACTATCTGTGGCTTACAGCCCTTATCGTTGGGGCAGAAGATATGCGCGCCTACCGTCACGAGAGGGGTGGAGCAGGACGGACACACTTCGGGAAGGGGAACTTCACTATCCCCCGTGCCTTCGACTGCCGAGAGTATTTCGGGGATAACGTCGTTACTACGGCGGATAAAGACCGTACTGCCCAGTCGCACCTTTTTGCGGAGAACGTCGTTATAATTATTCAGCGTGGCTTTACGGACGGTTGCTCCGCACAGTTCAACGGGTTTAAGAAGGGCAAGCGGTGTGAGTTTACCCGTTCTGCCCACCTGCCATACTACGTCGAGAAGTTTGGTCGTCGTTTCTTCGGCAGGAAATTTATACGCCATTGCCCAGCGTGGGAACTTGTCCGTATAGCCCAGAGTTTCGCGCGCGTCGGCAGAATTGACTTTTATTACCATACCGTCAATGTCAAAGTCCAGCCCGTCACGGTCTACTTTGTCGATTTCGGCAATAATTTCTTCAATATCCTTGGAGAGAAAGAGTTTTTCGGTCTTGAAAAGGTTTTCTTTCAGCCACTCCACGCCTGCCTTTTGCGTAGGGATATATTCATCAGAATAATTCACGTCATAAAAGATAATGTCGAGATTTCTTGACGCAGTCACTTTGGGATCAAGATTTCTTATCGCTCCTGCCGCGCCGTTACGGGGATTTTTCAACGGCTCTGACGCCCTTTCGTTATACTTTTTGAAAGCCGAACGGCGCATTATACACTCGCCCTTTACTTCCACTCTGCCCGTATGCGGTATGGAAAGCGGAACGGACTTTATCGTTTTCACCTGCTCGGTCACGACTTCGCCCGTTACGCCGTTGCCACGGGTGGATGCAAGAGCGAGTTTACCGCCATCGTAGGTCAGCACCATCGTCAATCCGTCCAACTTGTATTCCAAAGTATATTCCACGCTCTCCAACGAAGCGCGGATTTTCTTATCCCACGCGCGGAGTTCGTCAAAACTCTGGCACTTGTCCAGCGAGTATAATCTCGTTATGTGTTCGTGCGACGTGAACTCTTTGATAGGCTCGCCACCCACCCTTCTCGTCGGGGAGTCGTCGGGGCGATAACCCGTTTCTCTTTCCAGCCGTACGAGTTCGTCGTACAGACGGTCGTATACTACGTCGGCTACTACGGGATCGTCCTTAACGTAATAAGCGTAGGCGTAGGCGTTCAGTTCGCTCACGAGTTCTTTTATTCTTTTTTCGTCTTTTTCCGTCATAATCCGTCTTTTTTTGCGTTTATCCGCCGAAAAATTACCCTTTTTCGCAGATATAAATCAGTATTCGTGTTTTTGCGTATATTTTCGTGTGAATTCGTGTGTTTTCGTGTAAATTCGTGTGTTTTGGCTACTTTGCGGTTTAATCCGTCAGTACCGTTACGGGCGCGAAAGCAAGCGAGAGCGTAATTTTGCCCACGGTTTTGAAGTTTATCACTACGTAGGAATTTACACCCACTTTGGTCACTCCTTCAACGACGCCTTCGCCAAACTTTTTGTGCATAACTCGCGAGCCGATTTTTACGTCTGCCGTACCGTTCTGTCTGACGGCTGTATTCTGGCCCGACACTCCACTTACCTTTTGAGGAGGAGGCGCGGAGGGTATTCCTATCCGCGCTTTTACGGCGTTCGCTCCGTAACCGCTGACAAACCTTTCGTCTATTTCTCCGAAAAACCGACTCTGACGGCACAGTTTTCTGTCGCCGTACATAAACCGTGATTGCGCGTAGGTCAGGAACAGGCGTTCTTTGGCGCGGGTTATTGCGACGTACATCAGTCTGCGTTCTTCTTCTATTTCGTTCTCTTCTTCGGCGCGCGATAAAGGGAACAAACCGTCCTCCACGCCTATAACGAATACGTTACGGAACTCCATACCCTTCGCGCTGTGCACGGTGGAAATGAAAACCGAATCGCCCTTTTCTTCGTCACCCTCGGTATATAAGGTAACTTCTTCAAGGAACTCGGTCAGCGTACCCCCACGGCGATTGACGAACTCGTTGACCGAACTTATAAAGTCGTCAATGTTGAGTTTACGCGCCGTATTTTCTTCGCTTGGTTCAGAGTAGACTTCGCGGATTTTCGCGTCCTTGATGATTTTTTCGGTCAGTTCGGCTACGGTATGCGTGTGCTTTGCCAAATAAAAGTCTTTCAGTAGCGATGAGAAAGGCGTGACTTTTTTGATTACCGACGAAGGCAAAGAAGTTTCGTCTATGCGACGAACCACTTCGGTAGCGTTGACGTTATAACGGCGGGCGTACTCAAAAATCTGACTTACCGCGCTGTCGCCTATGCCACGCTTGGGGAAGTTTATTACGCGCAATAAAGCCTCGTCGTCGCTGGGGTTGGCTATTACGCGCAGGTATGCGATAACGTCCTTGACTTCCTTGCGGTCGAAGAACTTATAACCACCGTATACCTTATACGGAATATTATAATGCAAAAGCCGTTGCTCCACAAGACGAGTAAGAGCGTTTACCCGCATCAGTATTGCAAAGTCACGGGGGCGGTAACCCTCGCGCATAAGTTTGTTTATGTTGGTGACGACGTACTCCGCTTCGTCCACTTCGCTCGTGGCGTTATAGCAATGAATACGCTCCCCTTCTCCGAGATCAGACCACAGTTTTTTGTCTATTCTCGATACGTTGTGCTTTATAAGGTTATTGGCGGAAGCGAGTATGTTCTTGGTCGAACGGTAGTTTTGTTCGAGCTTATAAATCTTCGCGCCAAAGTCTTCAATAAACGACTGCATATTGCTTACGTCCGCGCCACGCCAGCCGTATATGCTTTGATCCTCGTCGCCAACGGCGAACACGTTGCCGTGCGCCGAAGCGAGTTGACGGACGAGTCCGTACTGCACGGTGTTGGTGTCCTGAAACTCGTCCACATGGATATACCTGAACTTGTTCGCGTAAAACTGAAGTACGTCGGGATTTTTGGCAAACAGTTCGTGCGTTTTGCCGAGAAGGTCGTCAAAATCCATCGCGTTGTTCTTTTTGAGCCGTTTTTCATACTCTTCGCTCACGCGTACGACGATATCAAGATTGGACAGATAAGGATTTTCTTGGGCGTATTCGCTCGGCGATTTGCCTGCGTTTTTGGCGTTGGAGGTGAAATTCATAACCGTCTTATGCAGGTTTTCAAGGTCATAACCGAATTCTTTTATTATTTGCTTCACCGTGCGTTCAGTTTCGTCTGTGGCGTATATCGTAAACGAACTTTCATACCCAAGACGGTCACCGTAACGGCGGAGCATACGCGCGCACATTGAGTGAAAGGTGGATATCCATATATCTTCGGCTTCGGGAAGCAACGAGCGCAATCGGGCGCGCATTTCGTCCGCCGCCTTGTTGGTGAAGGTTATGGCGAGTACGTTAAAAGGACGCACGCCGAGATCTTCAATGATATGCGCTATTCTGTGCGTTAATAATCGGGTTTTGCCACTACCTGCCCCCGCTGTGACGAGAACCGCCCCCTCGGTATCGAGAGCGGCGGATCTTTGCTGAGCGTTCAGGCTGTCAAGAGATGTCATTATCCAATCTCCCGAGCGCTGTTTTATAACCGTCCGCGCCGTATTCGATACATTTGTTTATGCGACTTATAGTTGCCGTAGACGCGCCCGTAAGCGAGGATATTTCCTGATACGTCTTACCTGCCGAAAGCAAACGCGCCACGTAAAACCGTTGCGTCATAGCCTGTATTTCGCTTATCGTGCAGATGTCCTCAAAAAAGGCGTAGCACTCTTCCACGCTCTTTAATCCCAGCACCGCGCGGTAGAAACAATCGGTATTTTCATTTTTCAGTTTACTGTTCACTGCTAAAACCTCTGTTTTTCACTCTTAAAACAGTTTAACACATTAAAGCGCGAAAGTCAAACGTATTGCTATGAAAGTATAAAGTAATGGGGCTTGTCCCCCGTCGGTTATTTTATTCGGCAAGCGCGCTCACGATAGTACCTTTCGCGGAGCATACGGAATTTTTCTGACAGTTCGAGAATATACCGCTGGCGGTTAGCCTCGTCCATTTGCTCGTACTTTTCTCTCTCAACGAGTTGACCGATTGGATTGGTCACGTTTTCGTCACGATCGAGAATTTCCCGTACCCTGCCGTACAATCGTTCTTCTCTTTGAGCAAAGTCGTCACCAAGCGCAACTTTATTGCCAATCTCGTATTCCTTTTTCCGCATATCGCTAGCGACGGTCAAACGTGTACTGTCCGCCGTTTTGCTCATCATACGGTCACGCTCTTCGAGCATTTTTTGCCAATAACCGAGTTTCATACGCTGTTTGGCGAGTAAAGCTCTTTTCTTAATTTCGCTGAGTTCTTTTTTCATAAAACCTCCTTTTTCCGCCATTATATCACTTTTTTCCGCCCTTGTTATATATTCTCTTATCTTCGTACTATTTCGACGAAAAAAGACCATTTGTGCGTGTTCTCCGTTCGCGCCTGTTCTCCATAAGGGAGAACACGCAATGAATTGCAACCTTGCGGTTGCGTGAATTGAAAACTTCGTTTTTATGAATTGCCTACGGCATGAATTGCGCCTATCGGCGCATTGTTGCAATTCAATTCATGGAGCGTAGCGAGAAATCATGGCGAAGCCAATTCATGATGCGTCAGCATCAATTCATTTTAAAATCAATAAAAAAGAGCAAGAACAGAAGGAAATTTATCCTTTTATTCTTGCTCTTTAAGTTATTTTTCGTTTTTACAGTCTTTCAGCGATGGCGTTCAAGAAGTCGCGGGAGTTGAGTTTTTTGGGAGTGATGCCTTCGGCTTTAAACAAAAGCGCAAGGTCGCCCGTCATATAACCGCTTTCAATCGTCTGCACGGTTGCTCTTTCAAGGTCGTCGGCAAACTGCATCAAAGCGGTATTATTCTCGCTTTCACCACGCTTTCTGAGCGCGCCACTCCACGCGAAGATAGTCGCTACGGGGTTGGTAGACGTTTCCTCGCCTGCGCGGTATTTATAATAGTGACGGGTAACGGTACCGTGCGCGGCTTCGTACTCATAATTACCATCGGGAGAAACGAGCACGCTACTCATCATTGCGAGAGAGCCGTATGCGGTTGCGAGCATATCGCTCATAACGTCGCCGTCGTAGTTCTTGCACGCCCAGACCATACCACCGTTACTGCGGATTATGCGCGCTACGCAGTCATCAATAAGTGTGTATTCGTACTTAATGCCTGCCTTTTCGTATGCGGATTTGAATTCGTTTTCATAAAGGTCGGCAAAAATGGCTTTGAACCGTCCGTCGTAGACTTTGGAAATAGTGTCTTTCGTGCCCAGCCACAAGTCCTGCTTCGCAGAAAGCGCGAAGTTAAAGCAGGAGCGAGCGAAAGCAGTGATAGACTTATCCGTGTTGTGCATACCTTGAAGCACGCCTGCGCCCTTGAAATCGTGTACGGGGTATTTTTCCACTTCCCCGTTCGTTTTGGTCACGACAAGTTCGGCTTTGCACGCGTCGTTTACGAGTACGTCGGTGGCTTTATATACGTCACCGTACGCGTGACGGGCAATCGTTATGGGGGCGGTCCAGGTCGGTATATAAGGGGTTATGCCCTTGACGAGTATGGGAGTACGGAAAACCGTGCCGTCGAGTATCGCTCTTATCGTGCCGTTGGGCGAAGGGTAAAGACGCTTTAAGTTATATTCTTCCTTGCGCTGATTGTTGGGCGTTATCGTCGCGCATTTTACGCCTACGCCCAGTCGCTTAATCGCCTCGCCTGCTTCAAATGTCACTCTGTCGTCCGTTTCGTCACGACAAACGAGTCCAAGGTCGTAATATTCCGTTTTGAGCGCGACTTTCGGCTCAATCAATATTTCCTTTATCCAATCCCACAGCACGCGAGTCATTTCGTCGCCCTGCATTTCCACGATAGGTTTTTCGTACGTTATCTTAGCCATAATTCCTCCGAAGATTGTTTTCGCGGTTATTATAGCACAACGGAGCGTTTGCCGTCAAACGTTTATTTGCCCTTTAATACGGGTGATTCGTACGCATAGGTCAGTCTTGCCTCCGCTTTCGCTCTATGCTCGGCTAATTCAATGAGTTTCAGGACGAACTGCTCCCCTCTCATACCCTGTCTTCGGAAAAAGTAGGACGCTAGCGAACCGGGGATCGTATTGATTTCGTTCAGGTACAGTTTTTCTTGCGCTGTGTCGTATAAATAATCCACTCTTACCACGCCCGAAAGCCCGAACAAAGCGAACGCTTTTTTCGTCAGATCGCGAATTTCCTCGGCAAGCGACGGGGGAATATCTGCAGGTATGCGCCGTTTGACGGCTTCTTTGCCACCGCCTGCGTATTTATCCTCAAAGGTCAGATATTCCTTCCACCCGATAGGCTCTTCGATTTCGGAGAGCGTCAAACCCCTTTCGTCACCCAATCCGGCGCAGTTGAACTCACGGAAGTTTTCGAGTAGTTTTTCCGCCACCACCACGTCGTCGAAGGCAAAGGCAACTCGGGATTTCTCCACGAGTTCGGCTTCCGTGCGCGCCACTCCCACCCCGATAGACGAGCCGAGCGAAGCGGGTTTTATTATGAACGGATAACCGATTGCGTTCAGGCGGTCCGCTACGTCGTAAATGTTCTCGTTAAACTCCCTGCGCGTAAACGTTGCGTAGGGCAGAGTGGGTATACCGACGGCCACCGCCACTCGTTTGAACTCCGCTTTGTTCATACACAGCGCGGATGCAAAAAGATTTGGTCCCGTATACGGTATTCCGCATAACGTCAATAGTCCTTGCAAACAACCGTCCTCTCCGCCGTGACCGTGACAACAAATAACGGCAACGTCAATGTCCGCTATTTTGCGCGAGCGCGTATATAATCCCCTTTCACCTGCGCGCAAATACACTCGCTTCAAGCGACCGTCCCGTGGCAAGCGCAGATCAAAGAGCGACTTGCCCGTTTTCCATACGCCCTCTTTGTCGATATAAATGGGCAAGGGATTCTGTTTCCGTAACGCCCCCAACACCTGCGTGCCCGTAATTACGCTAACGTCGTGTTCGCAACTCTTTCCGCCGAAAATAACCGCTATCATAATTCCTCCCACGACTGAATATATGCTTAATTACGCCATCATGTGATTTAATTATAAAACGTCTTTTCTCTTTTACGGACTTCGCCTGCGTTTCTGTACACGTAAGAAAATTTGAAAAGTTATGCAAAAAAACCGTTATAAACTTTTCGCTCATAACGGCTTTTCGCATTGATTTTACTCGTCCGTATCATCTACGTCTGATTCTGTTACGTCTGTATCTGTTACGTCTGATTCTGTTGGGGTTTGACTTTCGCTTTCGGGCGGTAGTTCGCCGTCAGATACCTGGTCGTTATTTTCGTCGCTTTCGCTACGCTTGGGCGCGCTGTCCGAGAGAATACCGAGCATTACGAGAATACTCGCTCCCGTTGCTATGAATTCGTTGACGATGGGCGCGTCGAATTTTAATCCAAACGCTTGTAAGGTCAACACGACGAAGGATGCCAAGGCAATAAAGCATTTCTTGGTCAGTTTCATTTCTCACCACCTCCCGTTAACAGAACTCGTTATAGAGTTTATAATAGTAGTAATCGGTAAGTGAGGAGCGCACGAGTTCGTCCGTTCTGACTGCGTTTTTGGCGTCTTCCCTGCTCATCGCAAGCAGATAATTACGGATAGTGTTATACTTCGCAATATTACGCTCTGAGAGGGCAACGTCGTCTACACCCAGACTGTCCTTTATTTGTTCTTGTCTTAAATACTCGGTTTCAAGGTCGCTTTCCTTCATAATCTTGTCGTAGGCTTCCTTCATTTCCTGCTGTAAAAGATTGTTATTGTATTCAAGGACTTCTTCGGCTTTTAAGTCGCGCGCCTTAGTCAGTTCGGCTATCTTCTCAGTAACCTTAACCGCGTGGGCGATATTGAACGCGTCGAGCGCTTTTTGTCTGCTCGTTTCCAACGCGGAGATTTCTTCGTCAATGGCTTTGACTTCGGCTTCGGCGTTATTTACTGCAAGAGTAATCGCGTCGGCTCTTGCCTGTTCAAGCGCGTTTTTACCGGCTACCGCCACGCTCGAACGCGCCATACCACGCTTCAAAAGGTCGTTGGAATAGTTTTCGCTTGCTTGGTCGTAAGTCGCCATTATTGACGATTTCTTACTCTCCACGCCCGAAAGGGCTTCCGCTTTTTTCTTTTCCTTCGCTTTTTTACTTTCTTCGGTCTGCGTCTCAATGTTCTCGATACCGCTTACCCTTTCGCCTTCAAGCAAGGCTTCGGCGTTGGCTTTAATTTCCTCGTCCGTCGGCGCGTCGTACTCCTTACGTTCGTACACGGGGGTATCGGGCAAACGCTGAGACTCCGAGATTTTTTCGTAATCTTTGTCTATTTCTTCCAGCGCGGATATGAGATCGTCGCGCGGAGTACTTTCTTTTTCCGTTTTTTCTTTTTGGGGCTTTTCATCCGTTTCCAAAACGTCTACGAAATTATCTCTCGTTTTTTTGCTTATGCTTGCCATGAGTCACCTCCCTTATTATAAATTCTTTCTTCTATTTTTCTGACTTCGTCACGAAGTCGTTTTAATTTAGTAACGTTCATAAATGATTTTACCTCCTTTTTTTATTAAGTAGCCACTCGTGAGTGGAGCAAAACTACGAGCCGTACATACCGTTTTGTAGTTACGGGCGGAAGTCGGACGTTTCTGCGCTACGCCGTCCGATATTACGAACACGCAGGCAGTCCCGTCCACGACTCTGCCACCCGTCAGCCTTCCACTTCCGAGACTACGAGCAATTTGTGGTCGCATACGCTTACCTCCTTTTCTACTCTTTTCTCTTTCTTGGGCTTTTTTGCCGTCAATTTGTCGCAAGTGACGATCAGTCTATCCAGTTTTCCGTCCATACTGTCAAGGTTTCGTACGGTTTCGGCGAGTTCGATAATTACCTTTCTGTACGCCTCTTCCCTACGACTGCCCGTACGGAGCGCGGTAAAGAGAAGTATTGCGAATACCGCCGAATAACAACCGCCTTCAATGAGTGATGCTATGATTTCCATACTCTGCCTCCTTTAAGCCAACGCGCGTACGATTATACGCTTGCCGTCTTCAATGGCGAGAGTGGTCGAGCCTTTGACGAAGGCAAGACCTTTTACCGTCGGTGACAGATGCGCCCGAAAACTTTCGTTTATCGCAAGGCTTGCCGAGAGCGAGAATACCAGCGTTTCTTCGTCGTTGGATACCGCAACCAGCCAGCCGTCACTATGCGAGGTTACCGCTATATGACTGTACGAGCCGAGCATAAACGTTTTCGTTTGTCCGTCTGCCGTGAGCAAAATCTGCGCTTTTCCGTTGCGGATCACGCCGAGAAGCAGTCCGCTTACTCCTACTGCAAGGTCGTAATCGTCGGCTTTGACGTAAGTCGTAACTTTCGTAAACTCTCCGCCGTCAGAAGAATACACCGTCAATTCTTCACCGCCGATAAGAGCGTACGTAGTTCCGCCGTACTCGTCGCCGACTAATTTGACGTACTCTGCGATAAGTCTGCCTTTTGCAAGCGCGCACACGGTTATTTCCATTTCTGATTGTATTTCAAACGTTATTTCGCCACTTTTCGTGACCGTGAAACTCGTGGAGCCTGCTTTGGTTTCGCCTACCGCTACGCCGTCAAAATATACCTTTACCAAGCCGTCGCCGATTGCGTTTACCGAGATAAGACCGATACCGCCCTCGTAACTCACCGCCCTGCCGTCCGTCGTAACGGTCGTTGCGGTGAAAGTTTCGGACAGTCTGTCTTCAATTTCCAGCGCTTTATAATACGCTTCTTTTCCGTAATCCATCATCCACCTCGCACCTTATAGCATAACCTGCTCACGTTGGCGTGAGGGGAAGTCGTCGTTATGCGGAAACGGAATATCCTTCCGCTTAGCATAGGCTTAATCCGGTTTATGCCCGGCGCTAAGCCATACGAACGCTCTTCACCGTCCGCCACGAGCGTAAGAGTACCGTCCGTTTCGCTACGCACAGTCAGGTACGCTACGTTTTTTACGTCGGCGTTACCCCAATCGAGGTCACCGCTTTCCCAGACCTTTTGAATCGGTTGGTCGAATACCCTGCCGTTTTTCGTTATTTTGCCGATACGGTCGTCCTCCATAACGGCTATAACGAGTTCTCCGCACTTACACAGTCGCTTTATGCCTATGCGAGTGATTGAGAAAGTCGAGGATTTTATGTCGTACACGACGAGAGTATCGTTTTCGCCTTCGCGCGCCGTGCTTGCCGTCAGATAGTACTTGCCGTCGGCGTATACCGCAGATGCGTTGGGCGAGGACAGAAAACGGACTTGTTTGAGCCGTCTGCTTACGCCGTAGCCGTCAAACGCTTGCAATCCGTCCGAGGCAAGCATCATTACCACGTCACCGCAGGCGCACACGCTGTCGCCGTATATCCGTCCGCCCGATACGTACAGGTTGGACACGCGAAACTCCGATTGGTCTGCGTACGCCGTCAGTCGGGATATACCGAACTCACGGAAGATATACACGTAGTTCAAGAAGTCAAGGACTTTAAGCAGTCTGCCCCTTTCGTCCAGAAGCATTACGTATCCGCCTTCGGTCAGCGACGCTGTCCAGTTGGTCGGATCGAGGTCGTCGGAATAATATACGGTATTGCTCTCGCCCGGCGTAGTCGCGAACATACGCTCAAAGTGCATTGCCATTGAGGTTATGAACGGACTGTCTGCCACGTATACGGGATCGTTTACTCCGTCCCACACGAACATCTTATCCGTAGGCGAGGTCATAATGAGCGAGTCTTCGCCGTACAAGCGGTACGTAATCGCGCTTGGCGTTGAGGCAAAGTGGACGAGTTGCAAAACCTGCCAACCGTCACCGTAATTATAATGCACGTAGCCGTTTACGTCGCAATACATATCGCAGGTCTTATAAGCCCTTGCGTCACGGTCGTATCTCGTGAACTGCCACGCCGTACGCCCACGCTTGCCTGCAAACGCTTCCGCTTCTTCTACGCCGTAACCGTCGGTCAGCGAGCCACTTTCCACGGCGAAACCGTCAATCCGTGAGGGCGCGCCTTCGCTGAGTACGCTTTCGTCAAACCGCATATCTATATTTGCCGTGAAATTGCGGAGAAGTTTTCTGCTTCCACCGCGAGGCATTTTTATTCTGTTCATCAGTAAAACCTCCTTCCGGGGATTCGCCTGCTCTTGCGCTTTATAAGGCTGAGCGCATCTTTATACCGTCCGTCCCACAGTTCAGCCTCATCTAGGCCCTGCGTTATGCAATACTCCGCGCAAACGCCGTACGCCATTACTCTCGGCGATACGCCGTAAAAATCAGCTTCCGCTTCGTTTACGCTCATCGCAATAGGCGGAGTAGCGTAGTCGTCACGGCGGTATACGTCGTGAAGTTCGCTTACGACCAGATTATAAATTCGTAAAAGTTCGGCGGTTACTTCTTCTTCGCCTGCCAAGACCTTTTCCGCTTCCGAAGATAGATTCAGCATTTTAAGCGCTTCGATTATTACGTCTTTTATCATACTTACCTCCTTTGCCACGATCTCGCTTTCCCGAACGACGGATTACGCGTCCGTTTGGCGTACTCTATCGTACGGGCATCGAGATTGCCGTACGGAACGACGAAGCAGAGGGTGTTGCCCCTCTGCTCCTTGGAATGTACTTCATACCGTAACTTAATGAGATTATATACGACGTAATAGGTCGGATCTATTTCTTTAAGTCGGCTGGCAATAAAGTACAAATCGTCCGTTACGGGGCGAAGATGTTCTCCGCTCATGACCACTCCTTATCCCGAGATACCTTTGAGTACTGCCTGACCGTTAGGTCTGTCGCACACAAGGTCACAATACTTAACGAGAGTGGCGGTGTAAACGGGATATCCCTGACTCTGACGGAGAATATTGCCGTTCTCCGTTTCAAGGAAACGCCAATCGCAAAGCTGATGCAAGTGGAATGCGCTCGTATCGAGAAGGTACATAGTACCGTCGGGCACGAAACGGTCGTATACGAGAGGAATTCCGTTGAAGGAAAGACTCTTGAATCCGCCGTCAAGGTTCATAACGTCGATATTGCGCTTGTACTGGGACATATAGTCCATATACGCGTACTTAACGTCCGCGCTTACCGCAATAAAGTCTACGGTACTGCCCGCTTCCGTTTCCAGTCTGTCAATGACTTCCTGAATAGCCGTTTCGCTCAACGCGCCTACGCCTGCCTGCACGATAGGATTGAGTATGGGCGAGTTCGATCTGTCAATGCCGTACAACGGCTTGGTGGTGTCGAAGATTGCTCCGAGACCGGTGATTTCTTTGTCCTTACTTCCCTGTACGTAAAGTTTGCAACCAACGGTAATGGACGAAGACGTTTTGTCTAACGTTATTGCGTAATCGTTATGATTGATCGCAATAATATGAGCGTTGGTAAGAACGGGAGAGTTTCCGTTATAAACGTCTACCGCAAGACCTTCGATAAGGTTGCGAAGATCGTCTACGTATACAGTCGAACCGTCCACGTCGTCTACGGTTGCAAGCATACCGCTACCGTCACCGTAAAGCATTCTGCCAAGGTTGAACTTGCTCGCTTTGAGAAGTCCTTCGATTTCGGCGTTAAGCAAGTCGGTGAACGCGCCTCTGTCGTCTGCCGACGCTCTTATCGCTTTGTCCGATATCTCAATCTGACCGTAGAGGTTTTTGAGCGTACTTACGAACTGCAAATACTGATTGCCGTGCGCCGCAGGCAAACTGCCTGCTTCGTCACCTGCGCCGATACCGCCGTTAATGCCGACAGATACCGCCTTTCTGATTTCCTTACCCCAAACGTCCGCGCTCGTCTGTTCGATCTTGGTCATAAGGGGGTTTACTTTTGTGTTGAGCAGTTCGGTGACTGCTCCGAGATACACGCTTTTAAGCGCGTTCTCTGCTGAATTGATTGTTACCATGTTTTTTTTAATCTCCTTTTAATAATTTTTTTGTTTTTGTTTTTTGGTAAACTTTTAAGTGAATAACCCCTGTATTCAAGGAGTTATGCTCGGAAAAGAAGGGTAAAAATAATCTCTCGCGAACTGACTACTTTTCTCTCTTTCCCCTTTCCTTTTTTTCTTGCGCGCCACTAACGTTCGCTGACGCGCGCGCCAGAAACGCACGCGATTGCGGAATCTTTTTCGTTCTTTCTCCCAAAAACCCCCTTGTCGCCGTAAGGCAGACTGCGGGGACGTTTGCTTGCGCAATACGCTTTTTGGAAGAAATCTCCAAAAAATCTTTCCGCAATCGCTTCTTATCGCTGGGGGATAGTATATTGGGAGATGAACTACTATGAGCTCCTTGCGTTATCGCTCAGTAAGAGTGCGCTCTTAAAACATATGTTCGCCTATATTATAACAAAAAAATGTGGACAACAGTCTGTCCACATTTCAGGGGGTTTGTGAAATTTTTGTGAAATTTTGTGTCGATTAGGTGAAAACGAGGAGCGTTATAAAGTTTTAAGGATATCGGGAATTTCTGCAAGCGTATGCGCTATTGCCCTTACGCTTACGCCATCGGGCAAAGGCTCACGGCTAGGATTGAACCACACGACGGGGATTGAAGCGTTATTTGCGCCACGCACGTCGGAAGAAAGGCTATCCCCTATCATTACGGTATCGATTGCTCTACTGCCCATTACGGAAAGGCAATGCTCAAAAAAGCGCGCGTCGGGTTTATTATGCCCTACCTTCTGGGAAATGAAAATCTCGCGGAAATATCTGCTTATGCCTGCTCGGGCAAGACGTTGTTCCTGCACGGAAGCCGTGCCGTTTGTTGCAAGGTACAGCGCGTAGTCCTTCGACAGAATTTCGAGCAGTTCGAGCGCGCCGTCCACGAAAAATACTTGTTCGGCAAGCGCGTTGCGATACGACTCGTCCGTCAGCGCGGAATCACCGCTTACGCCAAGCGCGTCAAACGTCCAGCCAAAGCGTGACGAGAGCAGTTCGGCGCGAGTGATCTCTCCACGCTCCAATTTTTTCCACCCGTCAGCGTTCAGTTTGCGGAAAACGTTCAGATTATACTCGGTCGCAGGTATTCCAATATGCGCGAAAGTGGCTTTAAGCGCGTAAGTTTCGCCTGCCTTAAAGTCGAGCAAAGTATCATCCAAATCAATAAGTATGTTTTTCATTATTTATCCCTTTTTAAGTTATCTTCCGCTATCTTTCAGCGTTTATTATTGACGCTATTTTTGTCGTAAGCTTCAAACCGTTCGGTTATGCGCGCGGTCAGGTAATTCAGCGTTTTCTTTTTGTCCGCCGACCACAAGGGCGCGACAAGAAGGCGTTTGGGCGCGTCACCCGTTATGCGATGCACGACCATGCCTTCGGGCAAAAGAGCAAGCGCGTCGCATACTATATCCGCATACTCCTCCATGCCCAGCGTTTCAAACTCCCCACGCGCGTACGACTCCGCAAGTTCCGTGCCTTTCAAAACGTGCAGAAGTTGGAGTTTTATGCCGTCAGCAGTAGCGCAGACGTGCCGAACGGTATCGAGCATATCTTCCCTGCTTTCGCCCGGCAAACCGAGTATAACGTGCGTAATGACGTTTATTCCGCGCGCTCGGAGCGTTGCGCAAGCCTCGTCATACGCTTGGAGTGGATAACAGCGGTTAATCGCCTGCGCGGTGCGTTCGTGCATTGTTTGCAGTCCAAGTTCGACAAACACGGGCTTGATTGCGTTTAATCGGGAAAGCAGTTCTATGACGTCGCTCGGCAGACAGTCAGGACGGGTGGCAACGGATAACGCCACTACGTCAGCGCGCGTTATCGCCTCGGTAAATAATCGTTCAAGGCGTGACAATGGCGCGTACGTGCTTGTAAACGACTGAAAATAAGCGATATATCCGCCTTTTTTTATCTTGGCGGATACGCGGACTTTGGCGCGCTCGATCATTTCGGTCGCGCTCTCCCCACGCTCGGCAAATCCGCCCGAACCCTCCGCGCAGAACGTACATCCGCCTACACCCACCCTGCCGTCACGGTTGGGACAAGTATCGGAGGACGATAGCGCGAGTTTGTATACCTTTCCGCCAAAACGCTTTTCAAAATACTCGCTTGCCGTCAAAAATTTTTTCGTTGCCTTCTTCATTTTCAATAGTATACCACTTTCTCCACGCCTTTTCAAGAAATATCGCGGGGTTTGTTTAATGGCTTTTCGATTGGAATATTACCTTCTTTCTTGCATTTCGCTTTGGATGACGGGAGTGGCAAAAGAAACTGTTCCAACAAAAACGGTACACAACACTCACACCCCCTGCCGTCATCCTGAGCGGAACGAAGTGAAGTAGAAGGATCTCATTGCTGTACATCTCACAACATACTATCCCCAGCGATAAGAAGCGATTGCGGAAAGATTTTTTGGAGATTTCTTCCAAAAAGCGTATTGCGTTAGCAAACGTCCCCGAAGATTGCCTTACGGCATCGAGGGGCTTTTTGGAAGAAAGAACAAAAAAGATTCCGCAAGCGCGGGTTATTCTGGCGCAACCGAAGGTAGCGTTAGCGGTGCGCAAGAAAAAAATCAAGCCCTTTTTAAGGCTTGATTTTTGGAGCTACTGGGCGGACTTGAACCGCCGACCTGCTGCTCAGCCGAGGGAACGAAGTTCCCGAACGCCACGGAGCGTTAGCGGAGTATTACGAATCATTATTCGTAAGCAGCAGGTTTTATATATAAAAACGACAGGTCATAGCCTGTCGTTTTTTTGGAGCTACTGGGCGGACTTGAACCGCCGACCTGCTGCTCAGCCGAGGGAACGAAGTTCCCGAACGCCACGGAGCGTTAGCGGAGTATTACGAATCACTATTCGTAAACAGCAGGCACAAAAAAAATCAAGCCCTTTTTAAGGCTTGATTTTTGGAGCTACTGGGCGGACTTGAACCGCCGACCTGCTGATTACGAATCAGCTGCTCTACCAACTGAGCCACAGTAGCATACGAAATTTTGCTTAGATATAATATCATTTTTAATATGATTTTGCAAGCGTTTAAGCGTTATATTTTCATTTCGTCGGAAAATTTTTGAAAACCTTGTCAGCGCGACAGAAAACAATAAAAGTTCCATTTTTGCTCAAAGCCCTATCGCTACGCAAAAAGTCGGACACCAAAAAGTTCAGGTATCCGACTTTGAATTATTTTGACTATACTCCTTAACCGATAAATTCGTTGATAAGTTTAACGAACTCGGCAGGGTTTTCGGGATTTATGCCAACGGTGAGCATCGCTTCGGTATAAAGCAGAACGGCAAGCCGTCCGAACTTGGCTTTATCTTCGGCAAGCAGTTTTTCCGCAAGCTCGAACATAGGGTGCGTGGGGTTGATTTCCAGCACGTACTGCGCTCGGATTTTTTCATTGCCCGGCATTGCGGAAAGTACTTTCGCCATTTCAATGGAGAGTTCGCCTTTCGCGGACAGTCCGGAAGGATATTCGCCGAGCATATTGCTCAATCTGACTTCGGTTACGTTCGTGCCAAGCGCGGTTTTCATTTCGTTCAGCAGATCGCGCGCGCCGTCCGCCTTCGCTTTATTCGCCTGCTTTTCTTCTTCGCTTTCTATGTCAAGGTTTTCGCTCTGCGCTGATTTGAATTTTTTGCCGTCATACTCGCCCATAAGTTTCACTACGAACTCGTCCACGTTATCCGTCATTAAAAGTACGTCAAAACCTTTCGCGCACACGGCGGTCACCTGAGGCAGACTGCGCAAGGCGTTTACGTCCGAGCCCGACGCGTAATAAATCTCCGTCTGACCTTCCTTCATTGACGTGATATATTCCTTTATCGTGACGAATTTACCGCTCGTAGAATAATAAACGAACAGGTCTTTGAGTTTGGGTATCTTTACTCCATAACCCTCGTACGCGCCGAATTTGAGCGTCATACCGAACTTTGTGAAGAACTTTTCGTACGCTTCTCTATCCGCAGTCAGCCATTTTGCCAATTCGGAAAGGATTTTCTTTTCCAAGTTCTTTGCGATTTCGGTCAGTTGCTTATCCTCTTGGAGCATTTCACGCGAGATATTAAGCGACAGGTCAGACGAGTCCACTACACCACGCACGAAGCCGAGATAATCGGGCAAAAGTCTTTCGCAGTTCTCCATAATAAGCACGCCACTCGAATAAAGTTGCAGACCGCGTTTGAACGCCTTGGTGTAGAAGTCGAAAGGCGCTTCGCTCGGCACGAACAAAAGGCAGGAATAATTGACCGCCCCTTCGATATTCGCCGAGATAATCTTTGCGGGCTTATTAAAGTCCATAAATTTTTCCATATAGAAACTCTCGTAGTCTTCCTGCTTGACTTCGCTCTTTCTGCGTTTCCAGATCGGAGTCATGGAGTTGAGCGTTTCTATTACGCTTTCCGTTTCGGTAGTTTTGCCGTCCGCGCTCGGCTTGGACTGCTCAACCTGCATCGTTATGGGATAGCGGATATAGTCCGAGTAATGCTTGACGAGGCGCATAAGCGTGTATTGGTCAAGATAGTCGGAGTATTTAATATCCCCGTCCTCTTTTAATTTCAGACATACCGTCGTACCGCAGTCTTCTCTTTCCGCTTCCGTAATTTCATAACCGTCTTCGCCCTTGCTCGTCCACTTATGAGCCACGTCCTCGCCGTACTTCTTGCTTATTACGGTAACTTCATCCGCCACCATAAAGCAGGAATAGAACCCTACGCCGAACTGACCGATCAGACTTTCCGCGCTTGACTCCCCCGTTGCGTTCTCCTGCTTGAAGTCAAGCGTTCCGCTTTTTGCTATCGTGCCGAGATTGTTTTCAAGTTCGTCTGCGCTCATACCTATACCGTTATCTTTGACGATGAGCGTGCGCGCATCCTTATCCGCTTCGATACGAATCTCGAAGTCTTTTGACGCTTTGCCGTCCGTGAGCGACGTAAAGTGCATTTTATCGATTGCGTCTGACGCGTTTGAAATTATCTCGCGAAGAAAAATTTCCTTGTTCGTATAAATGGAATTAATCATCAAATCAAGCAGTCTTTTGCTCTCCGCCTTGAACTGTTTTAACGCCATTTTTCCGCCTCCTACTTGCATATTTCAAAGTATTATATACCTATTTTGCGCCGTTTGTCAAACGAAAACTGCGCTTGACAAACGCATTGACGTATAGTATAATCTTCTTATGAACGAACATTATGAAAAAATGATTGACCAGGTCAAAAAACGGCTTGAAGAATTCAATATTAAATGCGATTGCATTAACGGTTGCTTTATCGCCAGAAGCGACAGCGAACACGGTTTTCTCGGCTCGATTATCGTAGATACCACGGAAGAAATGGTTATACTTATGGAAATGCTTCCGAGCGCAGTCGGAGAAGAAATGAAAAGCGAACTCTCTTTCGCAGTAAACGCAGTCAACGCCGTCCTGCCTTTCGGCAAATATTTTATCACGCCCTTAGCGGACGAAGAAAACGAAAACGCTCTTTCCTACCACATAGTGTACGCGATTAACGGATTGGTCTACGATGGCGAATTTACGGCAGGAACGCTGGATTTTATTGTCCGTAACAGTTTGCAGGAGATTATGGAATACGGAACGAAACTGCTCGCGCTTATGAACGGTAAAACGACTGCTTCGGAAATAGTCAACGAAATAGGAGAATATTGATATGTCTGTATTGAAAAAAATATACGATTATTCCAAAGGCGAAGGATTTTTGACCGAGTGGACGGAAGACGAAAAAATACTTACCGTCACCATAGGCGACGGCTATGCCTTCCGTCTGTTCTTCTATTCCCCGACGGATAACGTCGGAAGCGTGACCTACGAGTTCCCCTTTTGTGTTGATGCGATTGATTCCGAATTCGTGATAAGCGGTATTAACGCGCTCAACACGTCAAGCAAGATAGGCAAGTTTTTCCTTTCCGCCCAAACGCAAACCGTCCGTTTTTCCGCTTCCGTATATTATAACGATGGTGACGAGAGCCGTTGCGCCGAATATCTTTTCTTGCTGGCTTGCTCTGTGATAGACAAAATAGGCGCGCCGTTATTTAATCTCGTGACGAAAGAAATTGACCTTGACGAGTTCATAAAGGAAGTGCAAGATGCGTAACTACGACGATTATTACATAAGCGATCTTATTAATGACACCCGAAAGGACGCGGAGAACACGCATAACTAAGTTTGCCCTTACGGGCATTAAAATGTTGCAATTCAATTCATGATGCGTCAGCAATAATTCATCAATAAACAAATAGAGCAAGAATAGAAGGTTGTCTCCTCGTATTCTTGCTCTTTTTCTCGCTTTAATGGTTTGAGATTAACTTAATATCAAGCGACCATATCTGTTACTACATGATTGCAAGGGAAAGGAAGCCTGCGCCGAGAAGTATCGCCATAAAGGCGAAGTTTATTCCAAGAAAGAGCGCGAGATATTTTGCCGTGCCGAAAGGGTTACGACGGCGGTATTCACCCAGCGTTATAAGGCTGGCGAGCGAGGCTATGGGAGTACCAAGACCGCCGATATTTACGGCGAGAAGCAAACTGCGATAGTCGGTGGTAAAGCGCGAAAGGAGTACTGCCGACGGTACGTTACTTATCACTTGACAGGATGCCGTGCCGACGAGAAGCGGACAGGTTGCAAGCAGACCGCCAAGGAAGTTTGCCACCACGTCTATTCTTGACAAGTTGCCCGAAAAAATAAAGAACGCCACGAAAGTAAGAAGCAGTCCATAATCCACGCGAAGTAAGGCTCTCGGCACGAAAACGATTATGGCGACTGTCACTACGGCAAGCCCGATATAGTACGGAAATACGCGGAACACTATCATAATAGAAACGACGAACAGCGCGAGATACAAAACTACTCTCCAAGGCGTAGGCGAGTATTTGACAGGCTCGATAGCGGTGATCTCTATCGGTTTTATGAAAAAGCAGGTCGCCACTATCAGCGCAAACGCCACGCCGAACGGTAACGCCATAATCGCAAAAAACTCGCCCGTGGGGATATTGAAATACGAGTACATAAAAAGGTTTTGCGGATTGCCAAACGGAGTAAGCATACCGCCGAGATTGGCAGACACGTTTTGCATAACGAAGGTAAAAGCAAGTTCTTTCCTTCTTCCGCACGAGGACAGCGCGTAATAACCAAGCGGAAGAAAGGTTATGAGCGCCATATCGTTCGCCATTACCATAGAGCCGACGTATGTAATGAACACGAGCGCAAGCACCACCCTGCGCAGATTGCCGAATCGCGCGACGATTTTGTTCGCAAGCCAGAGAAAAAACTTTTCTTCTTTAAGCGCGGATACTACCGCAAGCGTGCAAAACAGACAAGACAGCGTGCGAAAATCAAGGTAGCCAAGATACTCCTTGTCGGGCGGTACGAAAATACAAGTCACTATCGCCACTACGGTAGCGATAGTAAGTACGGTATAGGATTTAAGTAATCGTAATATTACGTTCGGTTTTCTCATAGTTTATAGTTTATTCTTGCGCACCTGAGCCTAAGCACACGAGCGAACACGCCGTCACATACCAAGCCCAAGACGGCGGAGAGTGACGCTCAGACGGGCAACAGTTGGTGAACTGTCCGAAGGGAGCGTACTCAAACGTACGTGACCGAGGCAGGTCGCCAAGCGTAGCCCGTATCAGCGTTGCTATTGCGCCGTCTTGCGTAAATTTTTGGGGTAATGGTTCTTCACCACTCCTCCCCCGCTTCCTTTTCCACCGCCGAGAGGAAAACCGTCTGCAAGAACGGCGCACCAACCGTGGACTAAGGCGGAAATTTCTTCACCGCGAAGATATGCGGACAGGCTCGGATCGGTGGGAGCAAGGTCGAGTTTGTTTATACACTGCGAGCCGAGCGCAGAAAACAGATTGTGAGAGGGTATGAACCTGCCCTTTTCGGTTTTGCCGAGAAGTACGCCGTTCATAAGACAGGGCAAGTCAAAGCCGAGCGCAGGCAGAAAAAGCATATCGTCTTTCTGGCACACGCCACTTATCGTCACGACTTCGCTTACTGCTTTTTGCAAAGCGGATGACGCGCGTGAGAGTTGTTTTTTCATACGGACGGGCGGACGGGAGTCACCCGTTTTACGGAGCAGAGCGAAAAATTGACCTTCACCGAAGATATGCGGATAAAACTTATAACCCTT
Source organism: Clostridia bacterium (assembly GCA_017531795.1). GTDB lineage: Bacteria > Bacillota > Clostridia > Christensenellales > Pumilibacteraceae > Protoclostridium. The sequence goes on along the minus strand of JAFXKH010000019.1, from coordinate 3,509 downwards.
GCCCGTGTTTACGCCAAGTTTTTCCACCCACTCGGGCGGTGATATGAGTTCGTAACCGATCGAAAGCAAATAATCCACAACTTCTTCGTCTTCTTCCTTAGAGAAAGTACAAGTGGAATAGACGAGCGTTCCGCCCTCTTTCAGGCACTCGTCCGCGCTTTTTACGATTTCTTTCTGACGGTGAGCGCACGCTTTGACGTTCGCTTCCGACCAGTTCAGCACGGCTTCGGCTTCCTTTCTGAACATACCCTCACCCGAACAGGGCGCATCTACGAGCACCACGTCGAAAAATCCGCCGAACGTATCGGCAACGGCTGTGGGGCGCATATTTGTAATTACGGTGTTCATGTGCCCCGTCCGCACGAGATTTTCTCGCAGGACGAGAGCGCGCGCTCGGTCTATTTCGTTGGAAACGAGCAGTCCGTCGCCTTTCATACGCGAAGCAAGCAGGCTGGACTTACCGCCCGGTGAAGCGCACATATCAAGCACTTTCGCGCCACGCGGGATATCTACCGAAGCGACGGGAAGCATTGCGGACGGCTCTTGAATATAATACGCTCCGACTGCGTGATAGACGAGCGAGGCAGGTCTGCCTTCACCTACCGCATAACAAAGCGGAAAGGGCAATTTCTGCAATCCGCCTACTCTATCAACGACGTAGTCTTCCCTATCTCCCACTACTGCGGAGGACAGATGAAGCGCTTTGCTCGGTGACTCGTTCATTGCGCGCTCATAATCAGCGTAAGACGAGCCGAGCGTACTTTTCATACGCGTTATAAATTTTTCGGGAAGATTAGCCATAAAATAATGATAACATATTTTATTATAAAAGTAAACGATTTGACAAATCGTTCGCAAAGTACTATTATTATTACGGAAATAATTTCGGGAGTAATTTATGAAAGTAAAAACAATACCCATTACGCTTATTACCGGCTATCTCGGTAGCGGTAAAACTACGCTCATCAACTATTTGCTTAAAAATGCAGGCGGTCGCAAAATGGCGGTTATCGTCAACGATATAGGCGAAGTCAATATTGATGCGGAACTTATTGAAAAAGGTGGCGTCGTTGCAGGCAAAGACGAAAATCTCGTTTCGCTCCAAAACGGCTGTATATGCTGTACGCTCAAAAAAGACCTTATCGACCAGCTCGGCGAACTCGTTTCTTCCCAGCGTTTCGATCATATTCTGATCGAGGCTTCGGGTATCTGCGAGCCACTCCCTATCGCGCAGACGATTGCCTATCTCGAACAGCAATTCGAGGCTAACCGTATGCCTAAGTTCTGCAAACTCGACGCTATCGTATCCGTGACTGATGCGCTCCGTCTTGCCGACGAGTTCGGTTGCGGGAAAACGCTGACTAATGCGGTACGCGGTGAAGAAGATATTGAAAACCTTGTCGTGCAACAAATCGAATTCTGCGATATTATTATGCTGAACAAGGTCAGCGAGGTCAGCGAAAGCGAACTTGCCGAAATTAAGGCGATTATTCGCACGCTCCAACCCCACGCGACTATCATTGACACGAATTATTGCAAGGTTGACCTTAATCAACTGCTTGACACCGACCTTTTCGACTTTGAAAAGGCTGTAAATTCAGCAGGCTGGATGGATGAGTTTGATCGCACCGATAACGAACACGATGCCGATACGCACGACCACCACGGTCATCACCATCATCACGACCACGAGCACGAACACGGCGAAGATTGTACTTGCGGTTGCCACGACGAACACGAACACGGCGAAGATTGTACTTGCGGTTGCCACGACGAACACGAACATCATCACCACGACCACGATCATAAGCACGGCGAGGGTTGTACTTGCGGACATTGCCACCATCATCACGAGAACGGCGTGGGCGAAAACGACGACAGCGGTACTGCTGAAGAGTACGGCATAGGAACGTACGTATACTATCGCCGTCGCCCCTTCGACCGCTTGCGCTTTGAGGATTGGGTAAACGCCGAACACGGGCGCAAGATTATCCGCACGAAAGGTCTCGTTTATTTCTCTGACGAGCGTGACCACAGTTACGTCTACGAGCAGGCAGGACGACAGAAGTATCTGACCGACAACGGCGAATGGTTCGCTACAATGCCGGCTTATGAAATTGACCGCTTGCTCGCCACAGACGAGAAGTTTGCGCACGACTGGGATCCCGAGTACGGTGACAGGATGATTAAACTCGTCTTTATCGGACAGAAACTTGACCGCAAAACGCTCAAAGCCGAACTTGATAAAATTTAAGATTTTACTTTTATAGCAAATGCGCCATAACGAAAAATCGTTACGGCGCAATTTTTTTGTCGCTATATGCGGTATTCCCCACCATTACGTAAACAAGAGACGCATAGCCTGATAACAGACATATACGTCTCTTTAAGTGGGTGGGTGTCTTTTTTCTTGCGCGCCACTAACGTTCGCTGACGCGCGCGCCAGAAATGCACGCATCTGTGGTATCTTTTCGGTTAAAAGTCAGGAAAATCCTCTCGATGCCATAAGGCTATCTTCGAGGACGTGCGCCTGACGGCGTACGATTTTCCTGCCTTTTCCCTCGAAAATATATCCACATCTGCTACTTATCGCTGAGGATAGTATGTTGGGAGATGAATATTCTTTATAAACAAACGGGGACGTTTGCTACGCAATACGCTTTTTGGAAGAAATCTCCAAAAAATCTTTCCGCAATCGCTTCTTATCGCTGAGGATAGTATGTTGGGAGATATACAACTATGAGATCCTTCGACTTCACTTCGTTTCGCTCAGGATGACGGGGTGGGGTTATGAGTGTTTACTCAGGATGACGGCCTTTATTCTTGCGCGCCATTAACGTTCGCTGACGTACTAAAAGTATACTAGATATTTTATCTACTGTCAAGACATTTTGTCTAGTTTTGGGTAAAATATTGTTATGGACAAAAAATTCTGTGAAAACTTAAAGAGCGCCAGAAAAGAAGCCAACTTAACGCAAAAGGAAGTCGCCAAACGCCTGAACGTTGTAGAAAGTTGCTATGCAAATTGGGAACAAGGCAGAACGGAGCCCAACTTATCAACGCTACGGCAAATCAGCGTTATTTTTGACGTGTCCCTAGACGACCTAATAAATGGATAATGAAAAAAACCACCTTGACTATTTTTATCACGGTGGTTTTTTATTATTCTGCTACTTAATGTGAGATCCTTCGACTTCACTTCGTTACGCTCAGGATGACGGTTTTATTCTTGCGCACCGCTAACGTCATTTTGAGCGGAGCGTTAGCGTAGTCGAAAAATCTTGTTTCTATCGTGTGTTTTTTGTTTTTTCCTTCGTGTACAACTATGAGATCCTTCGACTGCACTCCGTTACGCTCAGGTTGACAGTTAAGAACTAAGACGGCGGAGAACGTTGGTCAGACGGGCAACAGTCGAGCGACGTGTGCCTAAAACGCACACGAGCGAGAGCGTAGCCCGTATCAGCGTTGCTATTGCGCCGTCGTCACACGCCGTCGGTAAGACGGCGGAG
>JAFXKH010000018.1 GCA_017531795.1 Clostridia bacterium | reverse complement strand
CATTAGCTCAGCCGGTAGAGCACTTGACTTTTAATCAAGGGGTCCCGAGTTCGAATCTCGGATGGATGACCAAACTTATAAACGATTTGCGATAAAACGGTTATCCGATTTACACAAATATTAAATAAATTATGCGGAAGTGGCTCAGTTGGTAGAGCGCCACCTTGCCAAGGTGGATGTCGCGAGTTCGAGTCTCGTCTTCCGCTCCATATGCACCTTTAGCTCAGTTGGTAGAGCACCTGACTCTTAATCAGGGTGTCCGGGGTTCGAGCCCCCGAAGGTGTACCAAAGCCTATGCTTAGCGATTAAGCGTAGGCTTTTTACTTTTAAATTCAACGGATTATTTTTCATAAAAATCACTATAAAACGTTTGAGAAAAAATCAAAAATATGGTAATATTTTGCGTATGGAAATAAAGAATAAACTTGCCGAAGAATTTGGCATAATTGAAAAGTATGCAAGCAATATAATCGAACTGATTGATGCTGGGAATACCATACCCTTTATTGCTCGTTATCGTAAGGAAATGCACGGAGCGCAGACTGACGAACTTCTTCGTGATTTTAACGATCGCTTGAACTATCTTCGCAACCTTGAAAAGCGCAAAGAGGAAGTTGCTTCCTCGATAATGGAGCAGGGTAAATGGACGGACGAAATTGCGATTGCGCTCGTCGGCGCAACCACTCTTGCCGAAGTTGAAGATATTTATCGCCCTTATAAGCAGAAGAAAAAGACGAGAGCAGGCGTTGCTATGGAAAAAGGTCTTACGCCACTTGCCGACGTTATTTTCGCGCAGACCGACGTAGGCGAACTTGAAACGCTCGCCAGCGAATATATCAGCGAAGAAAAGGGTGTTGATAGCGCAAAGTCCGCATTAGAAGGAGCGAGTGACATTATCGCCGAATATATTTCCGACTCGGCAGATCTTCGCAAAATTTTGCGTGAGTTTATTAATGAGAACGGCAACGTCACTTCGGAAAAAGCTAAGGACGCGCCCGAAGATAAACTTCCCACCTATGAAATGTATTTTGAGTATGCCGAGCCGTTGAATAAAATCCCCGCGCATCGTATACTCGCTTTGAACCGTGGCGAAAAAGAAAATTGCCTGAAAGTAACGGTTTCTTGCGATACGGAGGCGTGTCTTGAAAGGATAAAAGCCTTTATTCTCAAAGAGGGCGGAGCGTACGCTGAGTTTATTATTAATTCCGCAACGGATTCGTTCGGCAGATTGATTTTCCCTGCGCTTGAAAGAGAACTTCGCTCGACCATTACTGAACGCGCGGAAGAATCGGCGATTAAGGCGTTTGAAACGAACTTAAAACCCTTACTTATGCAACCTCCGCTCAAAAACAAAGTAATTCTCGGCGTAGATCCTGCGTACAGAACGGGTTGCAAACTTGCAGTAATAGATAAATCGGGCAATCATTTGTGGCACGGCGTAATAATGCCTACTCCTCCTCATAACAAGACGGAAGAAGCATCGCGAATCGTAAAAGAAGTCGTAAGAAGATTTTCCGTAGATGTTATCGCTATCGGAAACGGCACGGCAAGCAAAGAAACCGAAATATTTATTGCCGGACTTTTGCCTGAACTTGACCATAGGAGAAATGTACGCTATAGTCAACGAAGCAGGCGCATCCGTGTATTCCGCATCAAAACTCGGTACGGAAGAATTTCCCGAGTACGGCGTTGAAGTAAGAAGCGCGATTTCAATAGCCCGTCGTTTGCAAGATCCTCTTGCAGAACTCATCAAAATAGACGTTAAAAGTATTGGCGTAGGGCAGTATCAACACGATATGCCTCACAAGCGTCTGGACGAAGTTTTGGGCGGAGTAGTCGAAGATTGCGTAAACTCGGTGGGAGTAGACTTAAATACCGCTTCTCCCAGCCTTCTTTCGCATATTGCAGGACTGAACGCTTCGGTATCAAAGAATATAGTAGAGTATCGCAAGTCCAAACTATTTACTGACAGATACGAACTTCTCAGCGTAAATAAACTTGGCCCGAAAGCGTTTGAACAATGCGCCGGTTTCCTTCGTATTCTCGGTGGAAAAAACCCCTATGATGCGACGGCCGTACATCCCGAGAGTTATCCCGCGTTGGAAAAACTTCTTTCCCGTTATGGTTATTCGTCTGCCGATATATTGAAATCCAATCTCGGCTCACTCAAAGCCAAGGTGGAGGCGGACGGTTATGAAAAAGTAGCCGAAGCAATCGGCGTGGGCGAAATAACGCTTCGTGACATTGTTGATGACGTAATGCGCCCCGGCCGTGACGTCAGAGAAGATCTTCCTATGCCCGTACTCCGTTCCGACTTGTTGTCAATGGAAGATTTATGCGAAGGTATGGAACTCAGCGGAGTAGTTCGTAACGTCATTGATTTTGGCGTATTCGTTGACATCGGCGTACATCAGGACGGATTAGTGCATATAAGTGAAATCACCGACGGTTATATTTCCACGCCCAGCGACGTGCTTTCCGTAGGCCAGCAAGTCAAAGTAAAGGTTATAGGTGTTGACGTTAAGCGTGGCAGAATATCTCTTTCTATGAAACAAGCAAGCGGTGCGCCTGAACTTGGCAGACCAAAGAGAATCAGACGGGAAGAAAATAAAATAATCGATAGACGTGATAACAGAAAACCCAATTTCCGTGAAAAGAAAGAAGATAATATCAATAATAAATTATCTGCTCTTGCTAAAAAGTTTAATAAGTATTGATTATAAAAGACTGCCATAAAAAGCAGTCTTTTTATGTATAAATTTTCGCATTTTGTATAATACTAATAGTTATGAAAGGCGTTATTTTTACCGACGTTCGTAAGGAAAACTTCCTTCCGCTTACGCATTATAAGTCAACCGTACTTCTTCCCATTGCAAACAGACCGATACTTGATTATGCCGTTTCACGTATGCTTTCAATGGGTGTTAAAGACATTACCTTCGTACTTGGAAAGCAGTCCGAAGATGTCGTGGAATACGTTCGGGGATACTTGGACGTAAAGCCGACTTTTGTGGAATGCCCGTATTATAATGCGCGTGATTTTGGCAAGGACGATGAGAAAGTGGTCATTATTGATCCTATGAGAATCAATTTCGTAGAAAACGAACGCAAATTTTTGTCATCAGAAACTTTTCTTGCCGTAGAAACTACGGAAAACCATACGCACAGCGGTACGTATATTATTCGCGCCGATCTATTTTCTTATATATATCCGCACCCTTATTGCAATACGGCGGAATTTATTTCCGAGGTTTCCTCGTTCAGAGTAAAAACGGAATACGTTAAGAGCGTAGGCTATCATAAAAGACTCTTAGATCTTGAAGACTACTTTGACGCCAATTTTGACCTGATGAATAAAAGAAAATACGAAGCGTGCAGACTGAGTAGAGTTCGTAACCGCAGAAAGGGAAGTAACTTAATTGCTGAAAACGCACTCGTAAGTGGAAAGATAAGTAATTGTATAATAGGCGAGGGCGCAATAATTCCGTCTTCTGCGATTCTTGATAAGTGTATCGTATTACCTGGCGAATACGTAGATGGTAAACACAGTTATAATATTATAGGACGAGATTTTGCTCTTAATCCGCTTATTGACAGCGTAAACCTTAAAAACCTTGAAAATACGACAAACATTTTTAATCTTTTTGCCGAAATTAGGTTGTAAAATATTCCTGATTATTGTATAATCTATATAGATACGGAAATAAACCGCTTGATGCGGATAATATTATATATTCAAAGTTCAGTCATAAACTTTGGTTGATTATATTACAGATCAACCGTTTTTATGACGTGCAATTACTTATAAAAATCGGAGGCAATTTTGCAAAAATCACGATCTGATTCGCCTGCTTTGAAAGTGGCTTTTTTGGGCGGTGTTGGTGAGATAGGCAAAAATATGACGGCGTTGGAATTCGCAGGCGATATTATCGTAGTGGACTGCGGTTCTTGTTTTCCGAACGTCGATATGCCCGGAGTAGATCTCGTTATTCCGGACGTTTCTTATCTTATGGCGAACAAAGACAGAGTAAGAGGTATCGTACTTACGCACGGTCATGAAGACCATATAGGCGCGTTGCCCTACGTTCTGAGAGAATTGAACGTGCCTGTATACGGAACAAAGATTACCCTTGCGCTCGTAGAAGCAAAGCTGAGAGAATTAAAAGTAGAGAACACAAGTCTGAACATAGTAAAGCCTGGTACAATCGTACAGTTTGGCTGTTTTAAGGTGGAGTTCGTAAACGTATCGCATTCTATCGCAGGCAGTTGCGCACTTGCAATTACGACACCCATAGGCATAGTTTTCCATACGGGTGATTTTAAGATAGATTATACGCCTATTGACGGCAACGTAATCAATCTGCAACGCATCGCTGAAATAGGCAATAACGGCGTACTGTTGCTTTTGGCTGAAAGTACTAACGTGGAGAGACTTGGTTCGTCCATGAGTGAATCAACCGTAGGCGCGTCGTTTAACAATATTTTTGCAGAGAATACGGAACGCAGAATTTTTATTGCAACTTTCGCTTCGAATATTCACCGTCTTCAACAAATCATTGACATTGCAATAAAATACAAGAGAAAGGTCGCTTTCTGCGGTAGAAGTATGATAAACGTTGCCGCTGCTGCGCAAAGAATAGGGGAACTCCGTTACTCGGAAGACGTTATCGTCGATATTGATAAAATCAATAAAGTGCCCGATAAAGAACTCGTGATTATTACGACGGGCAGTCAGGGCGAGCCTATGAGCGCGCTTACGCGTATGGCTAGCGACGAAATGGCGAAAGTTAAACTCGGTTATAACGATACGGTCATAATTTCCGCATCCCCTATACCGGGAAACGAGCGTATGGTATACAACGTTATCAATAACCTTTATCGTCACGGTTGTCGCGTGATATACGAATCTCTTGCCGAAGTTCACGTTTCTGGGCATGCTTATCAAGAAGAATTGAAACTTATTCACTCGCTTATAAAACCTCGATTCTTCATGCCCGTACACGGCGAACACCGTCATCAGAAAAAACACGCCGAACTTGCTATGAAGATGGGCATGCCGTCTTCAAATATTATCGTTCCCGATATAGGTAACCAAGTGCACGTAAAAAAGCGTACCATGTCTCTCGGAGATAACGTGCTTGCAGGTCCGTTACTCGTAGACGGCTTGGGCGTGGGCGACGTAGGTAGTACCGTTCTTCGCGATAGAAAGCATCTTGCAGAAGAAGGGTTATTCATAATCGTTATAGGCGTAGATAAAGACATGGGGCAGATTACTTCGGTAGATGTAATCAGCCGCGGTTTCGTGTATAACGAAGATGCCGAAGAATTGCTTGAAAATGCCAAGCAAGTCGTTTTGAAAACTACGGAAAAAGTTGATTTGAAACAGCTTGAAGACTATACGGGGTATAAAAGTTTAGTACGCAAAGAAGTAAAGTCCTATCTTTTCAAAGAAACGCACCGCAGTCCTATGATATTACCCATTATAACGGAGACCTGATGAGTTTTTATGAGTTTGGAAAATCGGAAGAGTATTTATTATCTCTTTTACATAACGGAGAACCGCCCGGCATTGAGGACGTAGTGAAGGAAGCGGAGAAGTTTGGCGCGCCTATCGTCAGTCAGACGGGAGCGCAACTTCTCAAATTACTTACCATTCTTATTAAGCCTAAGCGCATACTTGAAATAGGAACGGCAATAGGTTATAGCGGATTGATAATGCTTTTGAACAGTAGCGCAACCCTTTATACGATAGACTTTGACGAACGCGCGCTTGAAAAGGCGCGTAAGAACTTCAAAAAATACGGGGTGGCGGACAGAGTGAGAATATTCTCAGGCGATGCTTCTGATATAGTACCTATGATCGAGGGCGAATTTGATTTCATTTTTTTAGACGGCCCGAAAGGAAGGTACTACGAATACTTGCCTTATCTGATAAAACTTATGCCCAAGGGAGGCGTTCTTCTCTGCGACAACGTATTATACTCTGAGCGTATGTACGGCGGTAGAGAAGTGCCGAAAAGCAAACAAACCATTGCCGACAGACTTGCAATTTTTATGCGTGACGTGACGAGCGCGCCTGAACTTGTCACTTCCGTTTTGCCCGTTGGTGACGGAATGAGCCTGTCTGTAAAGAAATAACAAAAAAGAAATAACAAAAGAGAAATTTTTGGAGAATTATGATTGAATTATTAGCCCCTGCCGGGAATATGAATAAACTTAAAACCGCGTTTTTGTACGGCGCAGACGCCGTATATCTTGCGGGGAAAAAGTTCGGGCTTAGAGCGTACGCCGATAACTTTTCTTATGAGGAACTTTCCGAGGCGGTAACTTACGCGCATAATCTTGGAAAAAAAGTATACGTCACCGTAAACATTTACGCTGATGAAAGCGATATTTCCGAACTTTCCACATATGCAAAGAACTTGGAACGAATAGGCGTGGACGGCGCAATAATCAGCGACCTCGGCGTTTTTTCAGTATTTCGTCAAAGCAGTAATCTCGCTTTGCACGTCAGCACGCAAGCAAACGTAACCAACTCCGCTTCGGCAAAAGCGTGGGCGGATATGGGCGCAAAACGTATTATTCTCGCGCGTGAAACTACTATTGAAGACGTGCGGAAAATCAGAGATGCTTTGCCGAGTGACGTTGAACTTGAAGCGTTCGTACACGGAGCAATGTGTATTGCCTATTCGGGGCGTTGCTTACTTTCGTCATATTTTACCGATAGGTCGGGAAATAAGGGCGAGTGCGTACAGTGTTGCAGGTGGGAATACGATCTTATAGAAAAGTCAAGAGGCGATGCGCTCAGAATAGAAGAAGATGAGCGAGGTACATATTTGCTTTCGAGCAAAGATCTTCGCATGATAGAACATCTCGATAAACTTATAAAAGCGGGAGTATCATCTTTCAAAATAGAGGGAAGAATTAAGAGTGAATATTACGTTGCGGGCATAGTAAACGCATACAGACGCGCGCTTGATGATGTCCTTCAAGGTAAGCCGTTTAATAAACTTCTGCTTGATGAAACGGAAAAAGTCAGTCATAGAGGATATACGACGGGATTTTTCTTTGGAGAAAAGGGCTCTGCTACGGGAGAGAAAAAACCTACGGCCTCGCATAACTTTATCGCTCTCGTACAGGATTACGTTTTTCCGTACGCTACGGTAGAAATGCGTAACCGTTTTTCCGTAGGTGATAAACTTGAAGTATTATCGCCAAACGACGTATTCGGTAAAATATTGACCGTAAAAGAGATTTTAGACGAACAGGGAAGATCAATAGAGGTTGCGGATAAAGTACAAGCGAAACTCAGGTTGAAAACGGATATTCCCTTATCACGCTACGACATATTGAGAAAGAAGGTTGACTGATGTATTTTTTATCTACTTTTTTAGGCATTGCGGTATTGATTATTCTTCTCGTACCCGGCTTTGTATTAAGAAAAACCAAACTTGTTTCTGACACGGCGGCAAAAGATTTGTCGAGCGTTTTGATTTATATAGGCATTCCTGCATTGATTGTTTTTTGCATGATGTCGGTAGACATAACTCTCGTTACTCCCACAAAAATTATCGTTTGCGTACTTCTTTCGCTGTTTATTCACTTTTTTGCTTACGCGCTCGTGAAGTTGGCGTTTTTGAAGTCCGAAGAGAAGGGTAAAAAAGCCGCTGCTTCCTTTTCTGCAATTTTTTCAAACTGTGGATTTCTCGGAATACCCATAACACAAATGGCTGTCAAGTACTGCGAAACTTTTACGCAGGGCGTTGACTCGGCAATGAGCGAAGCAATGCTGTACGTATCGCTTTTCAACGTAATCTTCAATCTTTTGAACTGGACACTTGGCGTAGGCCTTTATTCAAACGGCGAGAAGAAGAGCGCGCTCGTAAAAAAAGCGATACTGAACCCCTGCGTTATTGCTACGGTAATTTGTCTGCCCTTTACTCTTACGGGATTTTCGCTTCTTAAACCAATAATTATCGGCGACTTTGAAATTACGCAAATTTCTTCGTTAATAAACTATCTTTACAATTTGTGCGTACCCGTGTCAATGTGTATCCTTGGCATAAGACTAGCGGACGTAAAATTCCGTCCTATGCTGAAAAGCAAATTTATGTACGCTTCGGTCGTGATAAAACTCATTATTACACCTGCCGTCATCCTTGGTTTGTGCATTTTATTAAATGCATTATTGGGCATAGGCAAACCACTCGCGCTTTCAATGGTAATTATGTCGGCAACGCCGTCGGCTACGACTGCGCTTGCTTTTGCTGAACGCTTCAACGGCGATAAAACGCTTGCGAGCGAGTGTATCGTTTCGTCAACTCTGTTATCCGTCGTGACCTTGCCATTGTTTATGACTCTTGCAATTATGATATAACCTTGCGCTATGTTGCGGTTTATCGTATGGATAATATCGGAATATATTGCATACGATATGCGTAAATTTTATTATGGAAAATACTCAAAATACTAACAAAATCAAACGGTTTATTATTGACGTAATTAAGGGTGTAGTGATGGGCGCTGCGTTTATTATACCGGGTTTTTCGGGCGGTACGGTAGCCGTGCTTCTCGGGATTTATAACGGTTTTATAAACGCAATAGCAGGGATTTTTAAGGATTTCAAAAAAAATATATTATATTTGTTCCCGTTCGCGATTGGAATTGCAATAGGCGTTTTGGCCTTGTCCATACCCATTAAACTCGGTTTCCAGTATGTTCCGTTGCCTTTGACCTGTCTTTTTGTGGGCTTGATGTTGGGCGGTATGCCTCCTATAATAAAAGATGCGGGCGGAAAACCCAAATTTACTCATATAATTGCCTTGCTTTTGTCAGCAGGTTTTGCAGTTGGAATTTGTTTTATCCCGGGAATAGGCGATATGGATATGACAAACGCCAACGTCGGAAATTATTTTATGATTGCAGGTGTCGGCGTACTCGCTTCCGGCGGTTGTATAGTCCCCGGAATTTCGGGTTCTATGATCGCAATGATTTTCGGAGTTTATAACGACGTTATCGGAGCAGTCAGCGATATTATTACTTTTACGAATTTCGCGCAAAGTCTTTTTATATTGCTTGCTTTTGGCGTGGGAATAGTCGTGGGTTTCTTCTCCATAGCCTTGCTTATGAGGTTTTTGTTAAAAAAATACAAGAAAGGGACTTTCTACGCAATAATAGGTTTTATTATCGGCTCTGTTTATTCGATTTTTAATAAGCAAGAAATGCTGATAAATCCCGAAGTGTCACTTCCTCTTCAAATAAGTCTTGCGGTGGTGACGTTTGCTGCGGGATTACTCGCAACGATAATCTTTTGCCATGCAGTTGATAAACGTAAAGAAATAAACGAAACATTGACTAACAGCCCCCAAGATGTTGACTAAATGTTAAAAGTGTGATAAAATCATAAAAAGTACCGTAAAGGAGATTTGTGATGAGACTTTCCAGAAAGAAAAAAGACGTCAGTACCGAACAACTTATATTGACTACTGCGTACGATCTTTTGGCAAGCAAAGGGTATGCAAACGTCGGTACTCGCGAAATAGCAGGCAAAGCGGGTGTCGCGCTGAGTCAGCTTAATTATTATTTTAAGACGAAAGAAAAGTTGTATCGCGCCGTTATAGACATGGCGGTAAGCAGAGTTATAGATGCTTTGAAGAAGATTTTTTCCCAAGGTAAGAGTAGAAAAGAGAATTTTTCTTTGCTTATTGATTACTGCAAGGACAAGATCAACGACGATCCGAAACTTATGAAACTATTGCTTGATTTTACCGTTCAGGCAATGTGGAACAGGGGAATAAGGATTTATATTTACGGTTTGTTTCGGGAACTTAATATTCTCGTTCAAAAATATATAATTAAAGATAAAATAGAACAAAAGACTTTTAAGGGTGTGCCGGTGGATTATGTGGCAGAGATTGCCATATACGGGGTGTTTGGAATGACGTTGCACGTTATTCTTGGAAAGAAAGATCCGTACGAATTGAGCACGGATGCGCTTACGAATATTCTGTTTGGTGACGACCCGGTACCAATGAGGGATTGATTATATGGGTAAGCCTTTTTATTATTTTTCGAAAATTTTATTTAATTGTTGCAGACCGATTTATAGAAACAAAATTATCGGTAAAGAAAACATTACAAAAGAACCTTGTATTTATGCGTGTAATCATTTATCAAGCGTAGATATAGGAATAACGCAGGTACACGTTCCTGGTTATAAAAGATATATAGGAAAGAGAGAGTATGCCCAAAAAGGGTTTTCAAATTTCTGTTTAAGGCATTTCGGCGTAATATTTATCGACAGAGATAAACCCGAACTTTCCGCTATGCGAGAAGTTTTTAACGTCTTAAAAGACGGGCAGATTTTCATTTTCCCCGAAGGCACGCGCAATAAGGGTAATGAAAAAGAAATGCTCCCTATAAAGGGTGGACTTGCTCTCTTTGCGGCGAAAAGCGGAGTCCCTGTCGTGCCTATGATGGTTTATAGAAGACCGAAAAAATTTAGGAAAAATTATATTTATATCGGAAAACCTCTTGACGTTTGCGGTAAGTATAAAGGGAAAATGCCTAACGCAGAAGCCATTGAGGCTATAACGAAGATATACGAGTATGAATTTGCTAAACTCCGCGTAATAATTGACGATTACGTGGAAAATAAGCGTTGGAAGAAAAAGAACAGACTGCCCGAGGGCGTTGAACCCGAGGTTCTTACTAAATGGAAGGAAGAGCATCCTGCTCCTCCGTCGGTGGATGACTAATGATAAAGATTGTAGTAGACGTTTTTAGCGGAGATAATCCCGCTGAATTAGTGAAGGGCGTTGTAAATACTATAAACGCATGTGACGACGTGTATTTTATAATGCCGGGTAATCCCGAATATCTTGAAACCGAACTCGGCAAATACGAGTTTGATAAAACCCGCTTGGAAATTTTACCTGCGAGCGAAATAATAGGGAATAACGAATCGCCTACCGAAGCGATAAGAAAGAAAAAAGATTCGTCGCTTGTAAAAGGTATGACGGTTTTAAGAGACGACGAAAATATTCACGGAATAATTTCGGCAGGCTCTACCGGGGCAATACTTTGCGGTGGAATATTTATCGTCGGCAGATTAAAAGGAATCGAACGCCCGGCGCTTGCCGCGCTTCTTCCGACTGCTACGGGTGGCGATGTGTGTCTTATGGACTGCGGAGCAAACTCTGAGTGCAGACCGCAATATCTTGCTCAGTTCGCCCTTCTCGGTTCTTCGCTTATGAATAGCGTGAAGAAGATTGACGAGCCCAAAGTTGCGCTCGTAAACGTCGGAATCGAAGACCATAAGGGAAATACTCTTACGCACGAATCGGCGGAGTTGATCAAACAAATGCCTTTGAATTTCGTTGGAAATATGGAAGCAAGAGAGGTCCTTTCGGGCAAATATGACGTTCTCGTTTGCGATGGTTTTACCGGCAACGTAGTCTTAAAGAGTATCGAGGGAACGGCAAAACTTTTTGCGACGAAAATTTTTGAGTTTGCAAAAAAATCGGCTGAAAGCGAAAGGGATATGAAACTCGTTAAAAGTTCGGTTATGGACGTTTTGTCAATGATGGACTATAACTCCAAGGGTGGCGCGTGGCTGTTGGGTTGTAAAAAACCTATACTGAAAATTCACGGCGCGGCAACGGCTCAGACTATACCGAACGCAGTTAATCTTATGCGCTCTATGGTAGAAGCGGATATGATCGGTAACGTCATCAAATCCCTTGCGTAATGTTTGGTCATATAAATAGAAATTTATGGCGTATACGAAAGCAAATTGCTACGGATACGCCATAATTTAATAGCCATTTAATATTTTAGGTTTATAGTTCATACAATAAATTCAATAAGGAAATTTTATGATAAAAACTTTATCAAAAAGTATTCGGGAATATAAAATACCAAGCATACTTTCTCCGTTGTTCGTAGCGGTGGAAGTTTTTCTTGAAGTTTTAATTCCAATGATATGTTCTGATTTGATAAACTTTTTGCAAGGCGATCTGTTTGGTGTTCATTATTTCACCATAATTGGCAACAAAACGGGCGTTGCGTTAAATAACTTAGGCGGTGAGAGTATAGGTTACGTTTTCGCATATTCAGGTATGCTTGTGGCTATGGCATCCTTATCGCTTTTGTTCGGTATACTTGCGGGCAGGGCGTGTTCAAAGGCGTCGGCAGGTTTTGCAAAGAATTTAAGACGTGATCTTTTCTATAAAATTCAGACTTTCTCCTTTGAAAACATAGATAATTTTTCAACGGCTTCACTCGTGACTCGTCTTACTACCGACGTGACTAACGTGCAAAACGCGTATATGATGGTAATCAGAACGGCAGTACGAAGTCCCTTGATGTTTGTATCTGCGCTTATTTTGGCTTTTATGAAAAGTTGGTTTATTGCGTTGATTTTTCTTGGGCTGGCGATACTTCTCGTTCTTATTATGGCGCTTGTACCCTCAAAGGCGATTAAGATTTTCCGCAAAGTTTTCAAAAAATACGATAACCTGAATTTGCGAGTACAAGAAGACGTTCGTGGAGTAAGGGTAGTAAAAGCGTTCGTCAGAGAAGATTATGAAACGAAGAAGTTTGATAATGCGTCTGAAGATATTAAGCGCGACTTCACGAAGGCTGAAACGATACTTGCGTTTACTTCTCCTATTGTGAACTTTATTATGTACTCAATGATTATTACCATATGCGCTTTCGCCACGGTAATGATAGTGGATACGAACAGCGATTTTGTAAGCGCGGTTGGTTCACTTAACGTCGGTGATTTAACTGCTCTTATTCAATACTCAATGATGATTTTGATGTCAATGCTTATGCTCATAATGATTTTCGTGATGATAACGATGTCTATTGAGTCGGGAAACAGAATCGTGCAGGTACTTAACGCCCAAAGCACTTTGACTTCACCTGCTGATGGAATTAAAGAAGTCGTAAGCGGAGATATTACTTTTGAAGACGTCAACTTTTCCTATTCGGGCGACGTAAATAAATGCGCGCTCTCAGGTGTTAATCTTCAAATCAAATCGGGTGAAACGATAGGCGTGCTCGGCGGTACGGGTTCCAGCAAAACGACGTTGGTTCAGCTTATCCCCAGACTATACGACGTTACTACGGGTGTAGTAAAAGTCGGTGGCGTGGATGTAAAGGATTATGACCTTGACACGCTACGTTCTTCCGTCGCTATGGTACTGCAAAAGAACGTACTTTTTTCAGGAAGCGTAAAAGAAAATATCCGTTGGGGAAAGAAAAACGCGACGGACGAAGAAATTATTGAGGTATGTAAGCAGGCGCAGGCTGACGAGTTTATTTCAGCTATGCCTGACGGCTACGACACGTATATTGAGCAGGGCGGAACTAACTTATCGGGCGGACAAAGACAACGACTTTGCATTGCAAGAGCGTTAATTTCAAACCCTAAGATTATTATTTTTGACGATTCAACGAGCGCGGTTGATACTAAAACTGATGCGCTTATCAGAAAAGCGATGGCGGATAGTCTTCCTGACGTCACGAAAATTATCATTGCGCAGAGAACGGCAAGCGTTGAAGACGCGGATAAGATAATAGTTCTCGACAATGGCAAAATTGTGGACGTAGGCAATCACGAAGAGCTTATGGAAAAGAGCGATATATATCGTGAAGCTTACCAGATTCAGAACAGAAAGGAGGTGGAAAATGCCTAGAAATATGGCAATGAAACTTCCTGACGGCGTTGATCCCAACAACCTTCCCGATATGAAGACGTTGCGGAAAATGCTGAAAGAAGAAAAGAAAAACAAGCCCAAAGACAAATCGCTGTCAAAAGTGATGAAATACGTCTGGAACGGGTATAGAATGCAGTTTATAATCGTTGTTGTTTGCATAATCATTACTGCAATAATAAGCGCGCTTTCCAGCGTAGTGCTTCAAAACCTTATTAGTTCGTTCATACAGCCTGCGCTTGCAGGCACGGGAGATTTGAGCGGACTGCCCTCCTATCTTGCGCTTTGTGGCGCGCTGTTTTGCGTTGGGATAGCGACGGGCGCAACGTATAATATTTTAATGGCTCGCATTGGACAGGGAACGCTCAATAATATCCGAAAGGATATGTTCCGTAAAATGCAAAGGCTTCCGATTTCTTATTTTGACACACATCTCAGCGGAGATATAATGAGTTTGTATACGAACGACGTTGATTCGCTCAGGCAGTTTATTTGTCAGACTCTGCCACAAATTATAAACTCATCCGTAATGATTTTAGCATCGGTCGGAGTAATGATATATTATAGCCTTTATCTGCTCGTCGTGGTTATCGTCGGAATATTTGCGATGCTTATCGTTACGCGTAAAATTGGCGGAGCATCGGGAAGATACTTTATGATGCAACAGAGCGCGCTCGGAAAAGTAAACGGTTTTATTGAAGAAAGCATACACGGACAAAAAGTTATAAAAGTTTTTTGTCACGAAGACGAAACGAAAGAAAAGTTTGACGAAAAAAATGAAGCGCTTTGTTCGTCTGCGACTTCCGCTAATACGTACGCGAATATTCTGATGCCTATTATGGGCAATATCGGCAATATTCTTTACGTGCTTTTGGCTATCGTGGGTTCAATAATGATTGCGTTCGGCGCGATCAACGTAGGGCTGGCATCTCTGATAAATCCCGAAACGACTATGCTGAGCGTATTGATAGGATTTCTTACTATCGTCAAAAGTTTTACTCAGTCAATTTCCGGATTATCGCAACAAATCAACTTTATCAGTCTTGCAAGAGCGGGCGGTAAACGAATTTTTGATATGATGGAAACTCCTCAAGAAGAGGATCACGGTTACGTTGAACTCGTTCACGCTCGTACGAACGCAGACGGAGAAATAACGGAAAGCAAAGAATATACGGGTGAGTGGGCCTGGAAGCATCCGCATAAAGCGGAAGGTACGGTAACTTATACCAGACTTGCCGGCGATATTGAAATGCACGAGGTGGATTTTGCTTACGTTCCGGGAAAAACGATACTCCACGACATTACTCTCTATGCTAAACCGGGACAGAAAATAGCCTTCGTAGGTTCAACAGGCGCAGGTAAGACGACGATAATCAATCTTATCAGTAGATTTTACGACATTGAGGACGGTAAAATCCGTTATGACGGAATAAATATAAATAAGATCAAAAAATCCTCTTTGCGTGACTCGCTTGGAATGGTATTGCAAGAAACTAATCTCTTTACGGGGACGATTAAAGAAAATATTCGTTACGGCAATCTTGAAGCGACGGATGAAGATATTATTAATTCCGCAAAACTTGCTAATGCGCACGACTTTATAATGCGATTGCCTGACGGTTACGATACTATGCTTGAAAGCGACGGCGCAAATCTCTCGCAAGGACAACGGCAATTACTGTCAATAGCCCGTACGGCATGCGAAAACGCTCCCGTCCTTATCCTTGATGAAGCCACGAGTTCGATTGATACCAGAACGGAACTACTCGTTCAGCGTGGTATGGATAAACTTATGGAGGGGAGAACGGTATTCGTTATAGCGCATAGATTATCAACGATAATGAATTCGGACGTTATAATGGTCCTTGACCACGGACGTATAATAGAGCGTGGCACTCACGAAGAATTGCTTGAGCAAAAGGGTTCGTACTATAAACTCTTTACGGGCGCGTTTGAACTTGAATAAAGATATGACAAATAAGAAAAGTCGCTTTTTCATAAGAAAGAGCGACTTTTTGTTTTATATATCTTACGGTTATATTTTTATTGCAATTTCAAGGGCGTATTCAATCATACTCCAAAAAGACGTCTGTCTTTCTTCGGCAGATATTCCTTCGCCCGTCAATGCGTAATCACTTATAGCGCAAACGGTAAGCGCGCGCTTTTTCAGTCCGTGGGCAAGAGCGTATAGCATAGCCGATTCCATTTCAACGGCAAGTTCGCCGTTATCTCGCTGTTTTTCGAGAATAGTCTGATCGATATAGAATAGGTCAGCAGAACGCAGAGTACCGAAAAACAAATCGGGCTTTTTAATACTTTTGGCAATACGTAACAGTTCGGTGTTTGCAGGAATGGGCGTTTCGGGTTTATATCCTTCGCTTTCTACGATATTGGACGAAGTAATCGCGTTTTCAGCAACAACTATGCTTCTGAGCTTAATGTCAGAAGTCAGCGCTCCCGCCGAACCTACGCGAATAATGTTTTCCACTCCGAAATAAGTATACAGTTCGTGCGCGTATATCGCCATTGAAGGCATACCCATACCGCTTGCGATAACGGAAAGGGGAGTTCCTTTATATACACCCGTATAACCGAGTATACCGCGTACTTCGTTTACTTGTTTATAACTATCGAAAAAGTTTTCGGCAATAAACTTTGCGCGCAAGGGATCGCCCGGCATTAAAACGGTTTTGGCAAAATCACCTTTATTTGCGTTGATGTGAGGCGTAGGCATACTTATTTGCGTTTATCTGCCACTTTTATTGGTGTGGGAGATGATTTATATCTGTACTTAGCCAATGGACCGAGAGGCTTTACTTTATGTCCGTCACGCGCCAGGAGTTCAAGGGCGAGTTCCATATATGCGATAGAGCCTTTGGAGTTTGGTTCATACTGTACGACGGGAAGACCGTGGCTGGGCGCTTCACCCAAACGCACGTTTCGGGGAATACGCGTTTTGAATACGCTTTTGCCGAACCAACGGAGTACTTCCGATGCGACTTGATTGGCAAGGTTACTTCTGCCGTCGTAAATAGTCATAAATACGCCTTCGATTTCCAAGCCGGGATTTAGATGTTTTTTGACAAGCTTAACTGTGTTCATAAGCTGGCCGATACCTTCAAGAGAGAAGAAGTCGCCGGGCATAGGAATAAGCACGCCGTCTGACGCCGTCAATGCGTTTACAGAGAAGATATTAAGCGAAGGCGGACAATCAATAAAGATGTAGTCATAGTCGCTTCTTACCGCATTTAACGCCGTTCTGAGTACTTTTTCGCGTGATTCCGCAAGACTCATAAGTTCAACGTCTGCGCCTGCAAACTCCATAGTGGCAGGCACTACGTCAAGATTGGGGACAGTGGTTTTGCATACCGTTTCTTTTACCGTTGCATCGCCCATCATAACGTCGTAAATGGTGTTTTTGAGATTGTCTTTCTTTTCGCCAGCAATACCAAAACCGCTTGTCGTGTTACCCTGAGGGTCAATGTCTACGACGAGGACTTTGAAGCCAAACAGCGCAATAAAAGAACTGAGGTTTATACAAGTGGTGGTTTTACCGACACCGCCTTTTTGGTTTGACACAGAAATTACTCTAGCCACGAAAAGTTCCTCCTATTATTAATAATAAAATAGTACCAAATTTTGAGAAATAAGTCAATAACTTACGCTAAACTTAAAAATATTTTTCAATAAAGGCGGTTATCTTCTTGACAATTTACTATATTAAGGATATAATATGCAGGCTGATTATTTATGCGCCCTTAGCTCAATTGGATAGAGCGTTGGTCTACGGAACCAAAGGTTAGGGATTCGAGCTCCTTAGGGCGCGCCAAAAAAACTCAAAACGAAAATTGTTTTGAGTTTTTTTATTTATATGCAATTTTTTTGACAAAACAAAAGCCCACGAGAGCCGTAGTTTGCCGTTATTAACCCGCCAATGGCAGGTGGGCAGGTCGTCTATGCCCTCTGTCTTCCACTGCTGACCGAAGCCGTAGCTTTTATTTCGAGTCAAATTTCTGAGGCCTGACATAATGCATACGAACAAACCATAAGCCCTTTTAAGATTTGAGGTTAAATATCTGACAACTTACGTGAACCGCAGGCAGTTCTTTTGTTCATTTATATTATATACCATAAAAGTTGTTATTGCAATACCTTTTTTAAAAATATTTTTAAAAAAATTTTACAAAAAACTATTGACAGATTATCAAATTTGTGGTATAAGGATTTCTTTCATTATCAGCCCTTTGCAATCATATACATAGATTATGACAAAACAGAAGGGTAATAAAAGAATAGCGTTGGAGTTTGGTCTAACTATAATTATAATTTGCTCCGTTACGGCAATTATATGCGCGTTAATATTATTTTTTCCATCTTGTGAAAAAGCCGAAGAGTTTAAATATTATGCTGTTGGAAAAAAGTATGCGGACGAGTTATCGGCGAGCACTTCCGCGCATAGTGAAATAAATAATGGGCGGGCAGGATTGGTTGCGAAAGTTCAGGGCGGACATTTTTTAATTTACGCTATTTATACTTTGAAAGAAGATGCAAACATGGTTGCGGAAAGGCTGAAAGCGGAAGTAAATGAATTTTCATTTTCCTATAATTTTCAGATGGATAAGCAAGAGCAGGCTTACTTTCAAGCCTTATGCGTTTTTGCTTCGGATACGGAGAAACTGTGGAGAGAACTTGACGAAATGTCAACGAGCGAGAGTCTTGTAAAAAACGTCTTAACAGAATACGCGTTAAACTTTTCCCGCGCTGATTCCGAAAGATTAAATACTATTTTTGATGAACTTAAAACTGAAATTTTATTCGCGGTAACAAGCAATGATTCATTGTTAAGCGCAAGGGTGAAAAAAATTTCAGCTTTGACAGTTTTGCGCCTTTCGGAAATTGCTTAAAAGGGCGATTATTAATTTGACATTACGCAATAAAAATATTATACTATTACGGATAAATTTTCAAAAGGTATAAAAATGTACAGAATAGCGAAAAAAGAAATACTTAATCCTACCGTTACTTTTATGTCAATAGAAGCGCCTTTGGTAGCAAAAAAAGCCGAGCCGGGGCAGTTCATAATTCTTCGCGTGGATGATGCCGGAGAGCGTATTCCCCTTACCATTGCGGGTTACGACAGAGAGAAGGGTACTGTAGATATAATTTTTCAGATCGTCGGCGGAACGACAATGAAACTGAACGGCAAAAACGAAGGCGAATATATAAGCGACTTCGTTGGTCCGCTTGGAAATAAAACGGAAATAGACGGAGTTAAAAAAGCAGTTATCGTGGGCGGTGGCGTTGGTTGCGCAATCGCTTATCCTGTTGCAAAAGAACTCCACGAAGTTGGCTGTGAAGTGACTTCCATTATTGGGTTCAGAAATAGTGACCTCGTTATTTTAGAAGATAAATTCGACGAAGTGTCGGATAGACTTTTCCGCATGAGCGACGACGGAAGTTGGGGCGAAAAGGGAGTCGTAACCGCGCCGTTAAAAACTTTGCTTGAATCAGGCGAAAGATTTGACGTGGTAATTGCGATAGGCCCCGCTATTATGATGAAGTTTGTTACTGCTACAACAAAACCTTTTGGCCAAAAGACGATTGTTTCAATGAACCCTATTATGATAGACGGCACGGGTATGTGCGGTGGTTGTCGCCTTACCGTGACTGAAAACGGTAAAAAAGTTACTAAGTTTGCTTGCGTAGACGGACCGGATTTCGACGCATTTACCGTAGACTTTGATGAAGCGATGATGCGCGGAAGAATGTATGCCGACTTTGAAACTCACGCTCGCGAAGATGCGTGTAATCTTTTCAAAAAGGAGATTAAATAATGGCTATAAATCCTATTAAAACTCCTATGCCTACGCAAGATCCGCATGTTCGCGCGCGCAATTTCAATGAAGTTGCCCTTGGCTACACTGTAGAGATGGCGTTGGGCGAAGCAGAGCGTTGTTTGAATTGTAAAAACAAGCCTTGTGTTTCCGCATGCCCTGTTAATATTGATATACCGAGATTTATTTCCAAGATAAAGGATAAGGATTTTGAAGGCGCGTATGGCGTTATAAGCGAATTTTCTTCATTGCCTGCCGTGTGCGGTAGAGTATGTCCGCAGGAAAATCAATGTGAAAGCAAATGTACTCTCGGTATTAAGTTCGAGCCCGTTGGAATAGGCAGACTTGAACGTTTTGTCGCCGATTATCATAACGATACTGTGACTGAAAAGCCTACGAAACCTCAAAGTAACGGGCATAAGGTTGCCGTTGTCGGTTCAGGACCTTCGGGGCTTACCTGCGCAGGTGACCTTGCAAAGAAAGGCTACGCCGTTACCATATTTGAAGCGTTGCATACCGCAGGCGGTGTTCTCGTGTACGGTATTCCTGAATTCCGTTTGCCTAAATCAATCGTAGCGAAGGAAGTTCAGACGTTAAAAGATCTCGGCGTGGAAATAAACACCAACGTCGTTATCGGAAAAACGCTTACCGTTGACGAACTTTTTGAGGACGGTTACGAAGCGGTGTTTATCGGTTCGGGAGCAGGACTTCCCAACTTTATGAATATCCCCGGAGAAAGTCTTAAAGGCGTATATTCTGCCAACGAATATCTGACGCGCAGTAACCTTATGAAAGCGTATCGCTCCGTTTCCGACACACCCATTATGAAGGGCGGTAAAGTCGCAATCGTGGGCGGTGGTAACGTTGCTATGGATGCCGCGAGAACGGCTCTTCGCCTTGGCGCAGATAAGGTTTACGTCGTTTATCGCCGTTCAATGACCGAACTTCCCGCAAGAAAAGAAGAAGTCGAACACGCGGAAGAAGAGGGAATTGATTTCAGACTGCTTTGCAATCCGATTGAAATT
>JAFXKH010000017.1 GCA_017531795.1 Clostridia bacterium | reverse complement strand
TATATTCTGCGGCTATCCTGTTCTCACCGTTGTATATTTCCCTGCCTGTGTTTCTTCCGTTTACGTCGGACAACGGATAGAATTTATAGTTGCCAAAACCCACGTAATCCAAGTCTCGCGCCACATTGTCTTTATACGAATATTTATACGTATGATTAACCGCACAACCAAGCACCTTTTCCGTAAGTTCCGCATTGCCGTTATAGGTATATTTTTCCGTCATCTTTTATAACATTTAGGACAATCAGTTCCTTTGTTTCTATCGTCAAATCAGAAAAAGAGTGCAACTATCTGTTAAGATAATTGCACTCCTGCACGTTTGTGTTTGTTATAAATTTTTCTTTATAAAAATATTAACAACTTCTATTAATAAATTTAAATGTTTTTTTGCATGATAATAATAATTTGAAACATCTAATTGTGTCAAGAACCTTGCAAACTCATTTAGTTCATTTTGAACATACTCGTTGCTTACCTTTTTATTTTTTAAAAGCATATCACACAAATCAAAATCAACATGTTCAACGTACGATATATTATCAGTATCATCCAATTTATATACTAATGGTATTTTGATTTGTTGAAATTCTTTTATAATTGTTTTTTCATTGTTTGTAAGCTTTTGGTTTCCATCCAATAAATATAACAATTCATTACTTCTTGCATAAATATCTTTTTCGATATAAT
The DNA here is from genome assembly GCA_017531795.1 of Clostridia bacterium. Lineage (GTDB taxonomy): Bacteria > Bacillota > Clostridia > Christensenellales > Pumilibacteraceae > Protoclostridium. The sequence continues at coordinate 5,655 of JAFXKH010000017.1, read as the reverse complement.
AATCTCGTAGCTCTTCACTAATTTCATTTCTCTTGACTATGATTTCATATGCCAATCGTCGGCCAAACATTCTAGCATATTTTTTATTAAATACTTTTTCTTAAAATAACTTATTTTAACAGAAGTTTGTTTTATTCTATCATAAAATTCATCAAAATAAGGGTTATAAAGTAAAGATAAACAAACGTCTAAAAGCTTATGCCTGAAAATCCTAATCGTTTATACTATCTGTTTTTATTACTTTATCAGGCTCTTGCCGGTCATTTCGGGGGGTTGAGGGATACCCATTACTTCAAGGAAGGTGGGGGCTACGTCGCAAAGCGCGCCACCGCTTTGAAGGGAGGCGTTTGCAAATTTCTCTCCGCACACAATGAAGGGCACGAGGTTGGTAGTATGGCTGGTGCAAGGGCTATTGTCTGCAAAACTCATTTGTTCGGCGTTGCCGTGGTCTGCGAACACGAGCGCAGTACCGCCATTAGCCACGATGGCGTCAACGACTTTGCCCACGCACTCGTCTACCGTCTTAACCGCCTTTACGGCAGCCTCGAACACGCCCGTATGTCCAACCATATCGCAGTTTGCGTAGTTCATAATGAGAGCGTCCGTTTTGCCGATTACGCTGAGGGCTTTTTCGCAAACTTCGGGCGCGGACATTTCGGGTTGCATATCGTAAGTGGGGACTTTGGGAGAGGGCACGAGAATACGAGTTTCGTTAGCGTTCGGCTCTTCCACCCCGCCGTTGAAGAAGAAAGTAACGTGCGCGTACTTTTCGGTTTCCGCCGTTCTCACCTGTGTTTTGCCCATTTTTGCGAGATATTCGCCAAGGGTGTTGACGAGTTTTCTAGGCGGGAAAGCGATTACAACGTTTTCAATCGTGACGTCGTACTGCGTCATACAAACGTAAAACACCTTCTTATATCCCCCTGCTCTTTCAAACTTGTCAAAATCGGGGTATACTACTGCGCGGGTTATCTCACGGGCGCGGTCGGAACGGAAGTTGAAGAAGATGACCGAGTCGCCGTCCTTAACGCCGTCGTAGTCTCCTACTACCGATGCTCTGATGAACTCGTCTGTTACGCCTTCTGCGTACGACTTTGCAGTAACTTCGCCTGCCGTTGCGTAACGAGCGCCTACGCCCGCATACATCATATCGTAGCCTTCCTTAACACGCTCCCAGCGGTTATCTCTATCCATATAATAATATCTGCCGATAACTGACGCTATTTTGCCTACGCCGATTCCCTTTATCTTCGCTTCGAGCTGAGCGATAAACTCACCGCCCGACATAGGAGGCACGTCTCTGCCATCCATAAGGCAATGCACGAATACTTTGTCAACGCCTTCGCGCTTTGCCATTTCGAGCAATGCGTAAAGGTGAGTATTCATCGAGTGTACGCCACCGTTAGAGAGCAAGCCCACGAGATGAAGCGCGCTACCCTTTTCCTTGCAGTTGTTCATAGCCGAAAGGAACTCGGTATTTGCAAAGAAGTCGCCGTCCGCTATCGCCTTGTCTATTGCGGTTATATCCTGATAAACCACTCTGCCAGCGCCGATATTGAGGTGTCCTACTTCGCTGTTGCCCATTTGTCCTGCCGGAAGTCCTACGGCAAGTCCGCTTGCTTCGATAAGCGTATGGGGGTATTTCGCCATAAGGCGGTCAAGGTTGGGCGTGCCTGCGGTAATTACCGCGTTGCCCTGCGTTTCGGTTCTTGCTCCGAAACCGTCCATAATGATAATCGCATCAGTCTTCATATTCTTATTGTTTCCTTTTACGCAAATTGTTTTCATCACATATTTTACCACTTCACAGGCAAAAATGCAAGTAATACGGCTATCTTTATCCGCCTTTACAAAATGGCTCGATAAAAAACAACCGCCACGCTAAGTGACGGTTATTTACTGTTTTTAGATTATCCTATATATTCATAATCCCATTTGGTTACGCTGAACAAGCCTTTATGATTGAGTTTTACGTCGGGGATTACTATAAGCGTAAGGAAAGACAAGAGCATAAACGGTTCTATTTCTTTATTATACTCCATTTCACCCAACGCTTTGGTCAACAACGCGCGAGTTTCGAGCGATTCTTGGGCAGGCGCGGAGGACATCAATCCTGCTATATCCAGAGTGAGTTTGCCTATTACTTCGCCGTTCTTTACTACGACGAGTCCGCCTGCTTTACCCAGGCTGTTTACCGCAATAGCCATATCTTCGGTATTGTCGCCAAGCACGGTAATATTATGCGCGTCGTGTCCTACCGTTTGCGCTATCGCTCCACCTTTGAGATGGAAGCCGTCCACGTAACAATGCCCTATACTTCCCGTTGCGTGATGTCGTTCTATACAGCACATTAAGTTCAGTCCGTCTTTGCTCTGCGCTTTAACCGCTTCGGTAACGACGGTGTCAGACATTACGCGCATTACGGTCATACCCTTTTCAAACGGGAATTCGAGATCCTTTGCCGTAAACGGTTTTACGTTGACTGTGTTCGTAACTCCGTCGATTGAAGCGGGCGGTAAGTCGAACAGCGGTTTACCGTTCTCCGCAATGAGTTTGCCGTGGTAATACACCTGCTCTACTTTCTGCGCCGTCAGATCTGCCGTTACGAGAAAGTTCGCGCGGTAACCGGGAGCGATTGCGCCGTGCTTTTTCACGCCGTACGCCTCGTAGGCGTTGAGCGTGGCTATGGTTATCGCATCAATAGCATCCATACCGTTCTCTACTGCAAGGCGGATATTGTTGGCTATCGTGCCTTGCGCTGTAAGGTCCTCTATGTTTCGGTCGTCGGTACAGAAAAGGAAACGGCGGAGATTGGTTTTATTGACCGCTTTGATGAGCGTTTTGAGATTTTTGGTCTGACTGCCTTCACGGATAAGGACGTACATACCTTTGCCCACTTTTTCCAGCGCTTCTTCCACGCTTTCGCATTCGTGGTCGGAGATAATATTCCCCGAAAGATAGCCGTTCAGAGCGTTACCGCTTACTCTCGGCGCATGTCCGTCCGAAACTTCGCTGACGGTAAGTTTTTCAATCACGTCGGGATCGCAGTTCACTACGCCGGGGAAATTCATCATTTCGCCCAAGCCGAAAAGTCCATACTTCTCCGTTATGCGTCTTACGTCACTAGCGTTCAGTACGCAACCTGCGTGGTCTTCGGGCGCGCTCGGAACGCAACTCGGCATCATAAAATGCACGTCGGCAGGTACGCCTTCGGTGTCCGCTATCATAAACGCTATGCCCTTTTCACCGCACACGTTGGCGATTTCGTGAGGATCGGCGTTAAACGCCGTCACTCCCTTCGGCAGGGCGAGTTTGAGATATTCGCTTGGACGAACCATAACCGATTCGAAATGCAAATGCGCATCGTAGAAGGAAGGCATAACGTACTTATTGGCGCCGTTCACTTCCGATTTGCCCGAATACTCGCCTACGCCGACGATTACGCCGTCAGTCACGGCTACGTCGCCCTTTATTATTCTGCCATTAAACACGTCAACTACACTGGCGTTCTTAATGACGAGATCGGCCTCTTTTCTGCCCATTGCGACGTCAATTCTGTTCGTGATTTCCCCTACAGTCATAACGACCTCCGTTTTATTCCTCTACGTTTTCTGCGGTTTCTACGGCAGGCGCGCCGTTATCGTCACCGCCTTTAAGACGACGGAGCATTTCTGCGAACTCGCTGTCCATAGCAAGTTTATCTTCAACCTTGACGAAGTTCTTCGTACAGATACTTACGATGAAGAGTACTGCAGTTGCAAGGATAAATCCGGGGATAATTTCATAAATCTCCCAGAATCCGCCCAAATGAGAGAGTCCGTATTTGAATACGATCGTAGTCACTGCGCCCGTACCCATAGACGCGATTGCGCCAAACTTATTGAGCGACTTGGAATACAGCGAGAAGAGCATAATCGGTCCGAAGGTTGCGCCCAGTCCGCCCCAAGCGTACGATACGAGTTCGAATACTGAACTGTTGGGATCAATCGCAAGGAAGAATCCAATAAGCGCAAGCACGAAAACGGTTATTCTCGAAACGACCATAAGTTCTTTGTCCTTACATTTTTCCTTCGTTATACTCTCTTTTATGATTGCATATACGTCGTTACTTACAGAGGACGATGCAACGAGCAACTGACTGTCCGCCGTGCTCATTATCGCGGCAAGAACCGCTGCCATAAGTATGCCCGAAATTGCGCCCGGGAATATTTTCATTACTACTTGGCTGAATACGTTTTCGGAGTCGGTAAGTCCGGGAACAATAGCGTTACCGAGAACACCGATAATTACCGCGCAAACAAGGGTTATCGTAACCCATATCATTGCGATAATCATAGCCGGCTTTACTTCCTTTTCGCTTCTTATTGCCATAAAGCGGGTGTTTATGTGAGGCATACCGAAGTATCCAAGTCCCCAGCCCAGTCCCGTAGCAACCGTTACCCAGCCTATTTTTTCAGAACCAACGAAGTCAAAGATACTAAACGCATCTGCGAGAAGTTTGCCTGCTCCTGCAAAATCTCCGCCTACTGCGCCGATATTGCCAAGGCAAACGAAAGGCACGATAATAAGCGCAAAGAACATAAGCAAGCCTTGGATCATATCCGTCCATGATACGGCAAGGAAACCGCCAAGCATAACGTAAGCGACTATTATGACAACGCCAATAATAAGTCCAATCATATAATCAAGTCCGAAAATGGAATTGAAAAGTTTTGCGCTCGCAGAGAACATAGACGCGGCGTATACGGTGAAGAATACGCAAATTACCAGCGCCGCAATCATACGGATAATATTATGCTTATCCTTAAAGCGGTTGTTCAGATAACTCGGTACTGTGAGCGAGTCCGAACTGATTTCGGTATAAAGACGGAGTCTGCGCGCAGTAAAAAGCCAGTTCAGTCCCGTACCTATAAGTAAGCCGAGCGCGGTATATACTGCTTCCTGTCCGTTTCTTTGCGCCACCGCAGTCAGGTATGCCAATCCGGGCAGTCCGGTAAGTAACCAACCGCTCATATCTGAGGCTTGCGCGCTCATTGCCGTTACCCAGGGATTGAGTTTTCTGCCACCAAGCACGTATTGCGCGTTGGTCAACTTTTTACGGGAAAAGAAAAATCCCATTGCGACCATACAAATCATATAAACGATAAGTACGACGAGTATCCAAATTTGTTCTTCGTTCATATCTGCCACCTTGTCCGAAAATCTTCTGTAAACATTTTCGCGTGTATTTTTATTATAAATAATGTATTTTTATTATATATGCCTATAATATATAATAAACTGCCTCGCTTTGTCAAGCCGTGAGGCGGTTTAGCACCAAAAAGAATTAAAATATGCTTAATTTTTATCGGAAACAACAAACAATCGATTTATGCCGATACTTTCATTTCTTCCAGTTCTTACATTACTACCGTTACTGTTTTTGCTTGCTGATATTGATTAACTGTAAAAAAATAAAAATAAAAAAACGACACATTCGGTTTGCGTGTCGTTTTTTTTATATATACATTGGTATCAAGGATAAATCCGGAAAAGTTTTTGAAAGAGTGTTTTCCTTCACTCTGTTTTTACCGATTTCGTAAGAAAATCTTTAATAATAAGTGACTCTAATTGTCACTCTCTTAAAGGAGGTGATCCAGCCGCACCTTCCGATAC
>JAFXKH010000016.1 GCA_017531795.1 Clostridia bacterium | reverse complement strand
TGGACCGTGTCTCAGTTCCAATGTGGCCGATCACCCTCTCAGGTCGGCTAACTATCGACGCCTTGGTGAGCCGTTACCTCACCAACAAGCTAATAGTACGCGAGGCCATCTCTAACCGCCGGAGCTTTGACCCCTAAGCGATGCCGCTTCGTGGTCTTATGCGGTATTAGCAACAGTTTCCCGTTGTTATCCCCCAGTTAGAGGTAGGTTCCTCACGCGTTACTCACCCGTTCGCCACTAACGTATTTCTACGTTCGTTCGACTTGCACGTGTTAAGCACGCCGCCAGCGTTCGTCCTGAGCCAGAATCAAACTCTCATGTTAATGGTTCAATCCACTCTCAGTACATAACTGACTGTGTATAAAATTGACTAATTTTGAATGGTTTTTGCTTCAAAAAGCCTTTTCAGATTTATCCTTGTCAATGTGCGATTTATACTGCCAACAGGCAGTTGTTTTTGCCGTCAGTTGTGACAGCCTGATTATCTTACCATAAATGGATTTTAAAGTCAACTGTTTTTCACAACTTTTTCAAAATATTTTTTATTTTTTTCTTTTCAAAAAGGGATTTTGTCCTCTTCTTGCGACGGCTTGAATACTATACCATATATAATATATAAAGTCAACTGTTTTACAAAACTTTTTTTAACTATTTTTGCCTGTTTTTTTTCTGTTTTTTCGTTTTTTCGACCTTTTTCCGCATAGGTAAAGATTGATAAAAAAAGACCGTTTCCCTTTTTATTTTTTCCTCTTAAAAGCCCGTTACATCTTGTCGGGAGAATTTATAAGAAGGAGCGAAAGTCCCGTTTTGAGCGTATCTGCTACCGCCTTAGTGAGAGCAAGACGAGCGTTCGTAAGCGGTTTATCGTCAGTTATTATTCTTCCTGCGATATAGAATTTGTTAAATGCCTGCGCCAGATCTATCAGATATCTTGCTATTATGCTCGGCTCGTATTTCTCCGCCGAGTCAATAACGGTGGTGTTAAAGTTGTCGAGCAGTTTTATTACCGCGTAACTCTCGTCAGAAGCGAGAAGGCTATAATCCACATCACCAATCTCACCGCCCTTGGCAAGAACGGATTGACAACGCGCGCGCGTATACTGTATATAAGGCGCAGTTTCTCCGTCAAAGGACAATACTTTATCGTAATTGAAATCCACGTCCTTTATACGTTGCGTGCCGAGAGCAAAGAACATAACCGCTCCTACGCCTACGCTTTCCGCCGTTTGCGCTTTGTCTTCAAGGTCGGGATTCTTTTCATTTATTATGTCAAGCGCCTTTTTGACGGTGTTCTCAATTACGTCGGCGAGGAATACTACGTGACCGTGGCGGGTAGACAAGGGTTTGCCCTCGTACGATACCATACCAAACTGCACGTGAGTAAGGTCTTTCGCCCACTCCCTGCCCATAAGTTCCAGAACTTTGAAAACCTGCTTGAAATGCAAATTCTGTTGTGTCGCAACGACGTAAAGGCTCTTGTCGAACTTATACGTTTCCGCGCGGTAGTTGGCTGCGGAAAGGTCGCGGGTGGCGTACAAGGTCGCGCCGTCGCTTCTCGTGATAAGGCAAGGGGGCATACCGTAATCGTCAAGCTTGACTACGAGCGCGCCGTCGCTCACTTCGGTAAGCGATTTTGCGTTCAGTTCGTCAATAATCGGTTGCATTTTATCGTTATAGAACGCTTCGCCGTTATAACTGTCGAAAACTATGCCCAGCCTATCGTATACTTTATTGACTTCGGCGAGCGTGGTTTCTTTGAAAAGTTCGTAAGTCTTTACCGCCTCTGCTTCGCCACGTTCTATTTTCAAAAACTCCGTTCTTCCCCTTTCTGCAAGTTGGGGATTCTTTTCGCTTTCTTCTGTAAAGCGAACGTAGAGCGACAGCATATCGTTAAGCGTAAGCGGACGGCTCTTATCCCCCCACTCGTTATAAGCGGCGAGGAGTTTGCCGAACTGCGTACCCCAATCTCCGAGATGGTTTATGCCTACGGCGTTCCAGCCAAGATATTTATATATGCGGTACAGCGATCCGCCGATTGCCGTACTCATAAGATGTCCTATATGAAAGGGCTTGGCGATATTGATAGAGGAATAATCTATACAAACCGTCTTACCCGCGTTTACGGCGCGAACTGCGTTTACGCTTGATTTATTTTCGCAGTCGGCAAGTACGGATTCAATCCTCGCTTTACGGCTAAGATAAAAATTAAGATAACCGCCCACCGCTTCTACGTGATCAATGAAATCACATTTAGTCAGGCCACTAGCAAAGTCCGAAGCAATGATCTGCGGAGCTTTACGAAGCTCACGCGCGTACTTAAAGCAAGGCAAGGCAAAGTCGCCGTGCCCTTCAGCCGCAAGCGTAATATCATTCTCTGTTACGAGAGAATTGTTGATGAGTTTGCTAATTAATTCTTTGTAATTCATTTTTCTTATTATGAGCACCTATGGTGAACTCGGAAAGGTCGTTTTATTCTGCGATAAGATTTTTGTCTTATGCGACAAGGCGACGATGTTTATGTCTGTGATAAGATTTCAGCCGCAGGGGTTTTCAATCTGTTGAAGTAGTCCTTGGTATCTCTTACGACATGCCCACTCAGCGCGACAATACCGATAAGATTAGGTAGCGCCATTAGTCCGTTAAAAATATCGGCAAGTGTCCAAATGATATCCAACGTAATATATGGTCCGATGAAAATAGCAAGGATATATGCCCAACGGAACGCAAGTATGATCGGTTTGCGGTTACCAACGAGATATTTTAGACAACTTTCGCTATAAAAGCTCCAACCAATTATGGTGGTGTATGCAAAGAATACCAAGCATACGCATACGAGAACGGGGGCGGAAACGCCGAGGAAACCGGGTAGTCCGGTGGAAAATGCGTGTATTGTAACGTCTACGCCGTCAAGTCCGATATTCCACGCGCCTGTAATGACGATTATAAGCCCGGTCATAAGGCAAATTATAATTGTGTCGATAAACGTGCCGAGCATAGACACGAGTCCTTGACGGACGGGCTCTTTGGTCTGAGCCTGAGCCGCCGCTATGGGAGCAGAGCCTAAACCTGCCTCGTTTGAAAAAATACCGCGCGCAATGCCCTTTTGCATGGCCACGATCATACTCCCCATAATACCGCCCGTGATTGCTTGCGGATTAAAAGCGGAAACAAAGATATCTGCCAATGCTTGCGGTACTACCGTAATATTAGCAAAAATTATAATGAGGCAGAGAAGCACGTAGGTTATTGCCATAAAAGGCACGACGAGAGTCGCAACTTTGGAAATACGCTTGACGCCACCGATAATTACTACTGCAACGAGAACGGTGAGTATAAATCCACTTATTATAACGGCAAGAGAAACGCTCATACCGAATATATCAAACGTAGGTACTGCGCCAAGGCTGTTAAATACGTTGTTGACCGCCGAAGTAATACTGTTGATCTGCGTAAACGTGCCCACGCCAAAAAGTCCTACGCATACTCCAAAGATTGCGAACGTTACGGCAAGCCACTTCCAACGTTTTCCCAGCCCCCTTTCTATATAAAGGAAAGGTCCGCCTAGTATTTGGCCATCGTTATCTATCGTTCGATATTTGACGGAAAGCATACATTCTGCATACTTTGTAGCCATACCGAAAAAGGCGGCTAATATCATCCAAAATAACGCGCCCGGTCCGCCCGCAACGATTGCGGTAGCTACGCCCACTATATTGCCCGTGCCTATTGTTGCCGAAAGCGCCGTACACAGCGCAGAGAACGCCGACATTTGACCTTCTGCGCCCTTTTCGTTCTTAACCATATATTTGAACGCCTTGGGTAATTTTCGAATTTGCACGAAAACAAGGCGCACGGTAAGAAACAAGCCTGCAACAAGAATAAAAATAATAAGTGGCCATCCCCAAATAAAATCGTCTATTGCAACAATTACGTCTGAAAAATCCATTAATTGTCCTTTTCTTATTAATTAAACCGCATTACTGCGCTTTTTATAATTTTTTGTCATTTAGCGCAAAAAGCGGTACTGATTACCTTTAAGTCTAATTAAACGTTAAACCTAAACAAAACGACGTCGCCGTCTTTTACGACGTACTCCTTTCCTTCGCTACGAACGAGTCCTTTTTCCTTCGCGCCGTTGAAACCACCGCAAGCCACGAGATCGCCGTAATTGACTATTTCCGCGCGGATAAAGCCTTTCTCGAAGTCGGTATGAATCTTACCTGCCGCCTGAGGCGCTTTCGTGCCTTTCTCTATCGTCCAAGCGCGGACTTCCTTTTCGCCTGCCGTAAGATAGGATATAAGACCGAGCAGGTCGTAGCATTTTTCTATCATACGGTCAAGACCGCTTGCGCCCAAGCCCAGACCGTCTATATAGTCCTGCCGTTCTTCCTTGGGGAGCGAAGCGATTTCCGCTTCTACGCCTGCGCTGATTTCGATAAACTCCGCGTTCTCGCTCTTTGCAAACGCTTCCACTTCCCTTGCCAACGGATTATCCGCGCCTATATCGTTTTCGTCGATATTCGCGCAGTAAATTACCGGCTTACTCGTCAAGAGGAAAAAGGTCTTTTCGAGTTCTTTCTCATCATCGCTGAGTTCGAGAGTGCGTAAACTTTTGCCGTTTTCCAGACAGGCCTGCAATTTTTTGAGCAGGTCGTATTCTTCACGGTAACGCTTTTCGCCCGTTTTAACGTAATGCTCGGCTTTTGCAAGACGCTTTTGCACGCTTTCAAGGTCGGAAAGTATGAGTTCGAGATTGATAGTATCTATATCACGACGGGGATCTACGCTTCCTTCTACGTGAATAATATCCGCGCTCTTAAAGCAACGAACTACGTGGACTATCGCATCTACTTCACGGATATGGGATAAAAATTTATTGCCCAAACCTTCGCCGTGGCTTGCGCCTTTGACAAGTCCCGCTATGTCCACGAACTCCACGATTGCGTGAGTAATTTTTTTGGTATTATACATCTTACCGAGCACGTACAAACGCTCGTCAGGGACTGCTACGACGCCTACGTTGGGTTCTATCGTGCAGAAAGGATAGTTCTGAGCCTCTGCGCCTGCTTCGGTTATTGCGTTGAATAAAGTGGATTTTCCTACGTTAGGCAATCCAACTACGCCTAATTTCATATTTTTCTCCTTCTCCGCGCCCTTGGGCTATGGAGTAAGCGGTTATTATTATTTGAAATATTTTACGCCCGATTCGAATAATTTCATATCGTAATCGAACTCTACGTTCTTATAAAGGTTTGCGCCTGCGCGCTCGGTATGTCCCATTTTGCCGAAAATTCTGCCGTCAAGGCTGGTTATGCCTTCGATAGCGTACATTGAGCCGTTGGGATTAAAGGGACTTTGCATGGTCGCGTTGCCACTAAGGTCGCAGTATTGCGTTGCGATCTGACCGTTAGACGCGAGCAGTTTCAAGTCTTCTTCGGTCGCCACGAAACGGCCTTCGCCGTGCGAAACGGCTACGCCGTATACGTCACCTACGTTTACGCCTGCAAGCCAAGGCGATTTTACCGAGGCTACTTTCGTCGTCACTATCTGCGAAACGTGGCGAGCGATATTGTTGAAAGTAAGCGTAGGGCTGGTCGCGCCTTGCACCGAGATTTTTCCGCCCGGAAGAAGTCCGGTCTTTACGAGAGCCTGGAAGCCGTTGCATATACCGAGAATAAGACCGTCACGGTTATCGAGAAGATTATGCACGGCATCGGCTATTTTGCCGTTGCGGAAAGTGGTCGCTATGAACTTGCCCGAACCGTCAGGCTCGTCACCGCCCGAGAATCCGCCCGGAAACATAAGGATCTGCGCCGAGTTAATACGCTTGACGATTTCTTCTACGCTCTCGTCAATTTCGCTTGCCGTACGGTTACGAATAACGAAAATATCCGCTTCTCCGCCCGCTTTTTCAAAGGCGCGCGCAGTATCGTACTCGCAGTTCGTTCCGGGGAACACGGGGATAAATACTTTCGGTTTTGCAACTTTGGTCTTGACCGTTGCTTTCACTCTGTCAGCGTACGCAAGTACGGGCGCTTCGCCACTCGCAGGAGCAGTCGTGCGGAAGTTCTTTTCCAGCGTACCCGTAAACGCCGTTATATAATCGGAAATATCACCGCCAAGGCTGACTTTGCCGTCTGCCGTGGTTATGCCATAGTAAGAAGTATCATACTCGTCAAACGCCGTTATATCGGTTGCGCTCACGAGCAAGTCGCCAAGGTTGGGCGTAAAGGAGTCCGCGCCAATCGAAGCGAAGTCAAAGCCTACGCCTTCGCCAAAGCAGGACTGCATTACCGCTACGGCTGAACCGCCTTCTTCAACTACCTGGCAGTAATTTACGTTGCCCTTTTGTATTTGGGCGTGAAGCGTATCCATAAGAGCGCAGGCGTAATCAAAGTCGGGCATTCCGCTTTCCGTTCTGCGCATACAAATACGGTAAACCTTTTGGTCTGCTTTCAGTACGTTAGTCACGAGAGAACGAGCATCGGCTACCGAGAGCGCAAAGGAAATGAGCGTGGGAGGAACGTCAAGATCTTCAAACGAGCCTGACATAGAGTCCTTACCGCCTATCGCGCCCAAGCCCAGTCTACGTTGAGCGTACAATGCGCCGAGAAGGGCGGAAGTCGGTCTGCCCCAACGGACGTTATCGTCACCGAGTTTTTCAAAGAACTCCTGAAGCGTAAGACGAGCATCACGGAAGGACGCGCCCGTCGCCGCTACTTTGAGCGCGCTCATAAATACCGAGTAGGTCGCGCCTACGAAACGGCTATCCGACAAAAGATCGGGATAACAAGCGTACGCCGATACCGTCGCCGTGTTCGTCACCGTGGGTACGGGAAGAAGGGCGGACATCGCCACGGAGGGCGTAAGTTGATTCTTACCGCCGAAAGGCATATATACCGTTGACGCGCCGATAGTCGAGTCGAACATTTCTGTCAAGCCCTTGCGTGAGCAAGAGGAGAAAGAAGCGAGCGTTTTCTTCAACGCGCCTGCGTAGTCTTCCCTGTTCAATTCTTCGTCTGCGCGAGTCTGTGCGAAGTACGAAGGAGCGTTGTCACGGATAACGACCTTATGCGATTGGCTTGCGCCGTTGGTATTTAAGAATTCGCGGGAAAGGTCTACTACCTTTCTTCCGCCGTGGAACATACGCATACGGCCAAGGTCGGTGACTTTCGCCAAAGGCGTGGCGAGAAGGTTTTCTTCTACGCAGAGCGCCTGCATTTTTTCCACGTCCTTATAGTCTACTACGACCGCCATACGCTCTTGCGATTCGCTGATTGCAAGTTCGGTCGAAGTAAGTCCCTGATATTTCTTGGGAACGGCATCAAGGTCAATATCCAAGCCGTCGGCAAGTTCGCCTACCGCCACGGATACACCGCCAGCGCCGAAGTCGTTACAACGCTTGATAAGCGTAGTTACGGCTTTGTTTCTGAATAATCTCTGTATTTTGCGTTCGGTAAGCGGATTACCTTTCTGTACTTCCGCGCCACAAGTGTCAAGGCTTTCTACGGTATGCGCTTTGGACGAACCCGTTGCGCCACCACAACCGTCACGCCCCGTTTCACCACCGATAAGAAGGATAACGTCGCCTGCGCTTGGACGCTCACGCACTACGTTTTCCGCAGGCGCAGCGCCGACTACGAAGCCCGTTTCCAAACGCTTTGCTACGTAGCCCTTATGGTAAAGTTCGTGAACCTGTCCCGTCGCAAGACCTATCTGGTTGCCGTAGGAGGAAAAGCCTGCCGCCGCCGTAGAAGATATAGTACGCTGAGGGAGTTTGCCTTTCATGGTTTTGGACATAGGCTCGGTAATATCGCCTGCGCCCGTTACGCGCATTGATTGATATACGTATACTCTGCCCGAAAGCGGATCACGGATCGCTCCGCCCAAACAGGTAGCCGCGCCACCAAAAGGCTCGATTTCTGTCGGGTGGTTATGCGTTTCGTTCTTGAACATTACCAGCCAGTCTTCGTCCTTGCCGTCTACGTCCGCTTTTACCTTGATCGAACAAGCGTTGATTTCTTCGCTCTCGTCAAGGTTGGGTATTCTATTTTCCTTTTTAAGCGACCACGCGCCGATAGTCGCCATATCCATAAGCGTGGGGTATTTTTTGTCTTCTCTGCCCTTGGCGCGCTTGGAGTGAAGTACGTCGTACTCCGCTTTTGCTTCAAATAATTCTTTTACGTCGCTCTCAATCGCTATATCGGTAAGATGCGTTGAGAAAGTCGTGTGACGGCAATGGTCCGACCAATAAGTGTCAATAACTTTCAGTTCCGTTTCAATCGGGTTTCTTTGCTCGCTACGGAAATATTCGCGCACGAATTTTATATCCGCAATGCTCATTGCAAAGCCCATTGACTTGTGGTACGCTTCAATCTGCTCGTCCGTCATATCAATAAAACCGCTGACTTCAGGAACGGGCGCAGGCTCGTCGTATACAGCAGTGAGCGTAGTCGGCTTTTCAAGAGCGCACAGTCTTGATTCAACGGGGTTCACGAGATATTTTTTCAATCGCTCAGCAAGAGTTTCGTCGCAGGGCGAGAATGCGTATATCGTAGCCGTACGGATAAGCGGACGGGCTTTACGGGTGAGCAGTTGCACGCATTGCGACGCGCTGTCCGCGCGCTGATCGTACTGACCGGGTAAAAGTTCGGTACCGATAATCACGCCCGAAAGGTCTACGCTTTCTTCGTAAAGGTTGTCTACGGGGGGCTCAGAGAATATCGTCGCCTTTGCCTGCTCGTAGTCTGCGCCTTCCATACCTTCTACGTCGTAACGCAAAAGCATACGCATAGAGTCAAACTTAACTCCAAGCGCGTTTTCTATTTCTGCTTGTTTCTGTCGTCTTACGGTGTCGTAACCCGATTTTTTTTCTACGAATAATCTGTTTATCATGATGTATGCCTTTGTGAAAAGTCGATTTTATAATTCTTTTAAGATGTCCGTTCTATAATGTACTTTATCAAAAGTAATATTCTTTACGTTGGCGTAAGATAAGTCGCGCGCTTGTTTGAGAGTAGGCGCAAGCGCGGTTACGCCAAGCACTCTGCCACCGCTGGTGACGATTTTACCATCTTTTTCCGCCGTGCCTGCGTGGAAGACTATTACGCCCTCGTCCGTCACGCCGAAAGTGATTTCTTTGCCCTTTTCGTACGCTTCGGGATAACCACCGCTTGCAAGAATTATGCACACTGCGGTATTGCCCGTCCACTCGATATTAAGGTCGGCAAGAGTTCCGTCAATGCACGCCTCGAAAATGTCGAAAAGGTCCGTTTTCAAGCGAGGGAGTATGACTTGTGTTTCGGGATCGCCGAAACGAGCGTTATATTCCAAAACTTTTATTTCATCACCGTCAATCATAAGACCGGCGTAAAGCACGCCCTTGAACTCGATACCCTCGCCGATAAGCGCGTCAAGAGTGGGCTTTAAGACTTCGGCGTATATGCGCTTTTCCATATCCGCAGAAACTTTGTACGAAGGAGAGAAGGTCGCCATACCGCCCGTATTAAGCCCCTTATTGTCGTTGAGCGCGCGCTTGTGGTCCTGACTCGTTGTCATAGGCACGATGGTCTTGCCGTCGCAGAACGCCAGCGCAGAACACTCAAAACCAACGAGAAAGTCTTCTATTACGAGAGTATTACCTGCCGAGCCAAAAGCCTTGTCAAGCATAATTTCTTTCAAGCCGTTTATCGCCTGCTCTTTCGTTTCGCAAATGAGTACACCCTTGCCGAGCGCAAGTCCGTCCGCTTTAAGCACGGTGGGATACGTACACTCGTCAAGATAGGCGCGCGCGGAATCGTAATCGGTAAAGACTTCATAACCTGCCGTAGGTATGCCGTACTTCTTCATTAAGTTCTTGGCGAAAGATTTGCTCGCTTCTAATCGCGCGCCGTTTGCTCTCGGGCCGAAAGCGCGGAAACCTTCACTTTCCAATCTGTCCACCAAACCCATTGCAAGCGGATCGTCGGGAGCGACTACCGTCATATAGATATCGGGATGAGAGCGCACGAAAGCGACGATACCGTCAAGGTCCGTCGCTTTGTACTCAGAGTGACATTCTGCCAACTGAGCAATGCCCGCGTTTCCGGGCAAACAATAAATTTTTCCTACTTTAGGCGAACGGGAAAGAGAATACACTATTGCGTGTTCTCTTCCACCGCCACCGATTATCAGTACGTTTTTTTTATTCATAGTTTTCCTTATATTCTTGCACAACCGAAGGTTGCGCAAGAATTACCCGCGCTTATCGCTGGGGATAGTATGTTGGGAGATGAAGGGGTATGAGATCCTTTGACTACGCTCAGGATGACGAAGTCGGGATTAAGACGGCGGAGAGTGCGTCTATGACGGACAGCTGGTGAGCGACGTGTACACAATATAGTACACAAGCGAACACGCAGTTCGTCAGAGGCGTGCTATCCGGCGTCGCCACTTTAATGTTTGAAGTGGCGCTGCCCTACAAACACCATCGCCATACCCTTTTCATTGCATGCGTTGATTGATTCTTCGTCGCGGATGCTACCACCGGGCTGAACGATTGCTTTGATACCTGCCTTGGCGGCGGTGAGAACGCAGTCGGAGAACGGGAAGAAAGCATCGGAAGC
>JAFXKH010000015.1 GCA_017531795.1 Clostridia bacterium | reverse complement strand
GCCCAAATATTATTTGGGAACGGGCAAAATAATAAGGGGATAGTTTGAAATACATATTAAAAAACTTAAAAAGCATAAACCGTCTATTACGAAGTAATAGCTATAAATACAAGCATAAACGATCTATTACGAAGTAATAGCTATAAGTATCGCAAAATGAAAAAAGTCATCAAAAAATCAATAATCGCAATTTTACTACTAGTATTTTTGGTAGGACTTTTTGCGTGCGATAATTTGAACGGACATGAACGGGCAGAGCAATTTAAGAGCAACGTTTATACCGTTGTAGCCGAAAGCGGTGAAACAAAACAAGGTTCGGCTGTTGCCGTAGCAGAGTACGAAGACGGGGCGTTGCTTCTCAGTAATTATCACGTCGTTCAAAACGCTGACAGCATAAACGTATCGGGAAAGAGGGCGGAACTTCTCGGTTATTCGGTATATCACGACTTAGCAGTATTATTCATAAAAGGAATTACCGCTCAAAACGTAGTTTTTTCTTCGTCGTCGGCAGGGAAGAACTATACGATTGGAAATCTTGGCGGTGACGGAATAAGAGTGTTTGAAGGGGAAAACGTGAGCGAAAGCGGGGTAATAACGACGGATAAACTCGTCGGAAGCGGACGTAAATACGTACCCGTAATTTCTACCTATTCGGAAAGCGGTAAAGGTATGAGCGGTGGCGCTTGCCTGAACGAAAAAGGCGAACTCGAGGCATAACTACTTACGGAGATATAGGCGACGGAGTGGGTTACGCCGTACCTGCTTGCATTGCCGAGGCGTGCGTAAACGCCGTTCTTGACGGAGATAGAGAAGAATTAAATATATACGGCGACGGGACGATAAAAATGCTGAACGAGTACTCCTATTTCGGCTATAGGGTAGACAATCGTGACGAGGTTACCGCAAACGGTTTTATCGGCGTAGTGCAAGTGAACGGCATAAACGTAATAAAAACAGGCGAAAATTGTCCGCTTTCGCCCGGTGACATGATAACCGAATTTGCCGGAATAAAGATAGACGGCAAAAAAAGTATAGTGCCATTATACTCGGCGTTATTCACGATAATGAGAGATAAGAAAGCGGTTAGAGCGGTGACTGTGCGCGGTACTTTTACGATAAGCGATTAAAATAAATAAATTTCAATATATGCCTTGCTCACGCTTGCAAACGAATAAAAGTTGTGGTATAATACTTCCAATAAGTGTAATCTTATATATTTTATTATAAAGAAGGAGAAGTCAATGGAAAATCTTTTTAGTATTATTGTAGAAAAATTGTCTGAATACCTCAAAGTAGACAAGGATAAAATTACACCGGAAACGAATATTAAAACCGACCTTAATGCCGATTCGCTTACCGTCGTAGAACTTCTTTTCGCTATGGAGCAAGAGTATGATATAACCATACCAGACGACGTAGTTGACGGACTTGAAACGGTTGGGGATCTTACGAAGTACCTCGAAACAGTAGTAAAATAATCGGATAAAAACGTCAGCAACATTTCCATCTGCGTAAACCGTAGGTGGAATTGTTTTTGAAAAATATGCCTGAAAACGAACTTGATTTAACGCGCAATAACGAGGCGAAAAAAGATTATTCCGTTCAGCAACGCAAATATACGGCAAAAGAAGAATTCTGGAACGTACTTACTCATGCGGTAGGCGCGATAGTGTGTCTGGTATTCTCCGTATTGATGATAATAAAAACCTGCCACGGAATAGCAGATGGGAAATACGGCGGAGTAGCGCTAGTTTCAATAATTGCCTTTTCGGTATCGCTCGTCGTAATGTATACGATGAGTTCGATTTACCACGCCTGCAAATACGGAAGTTTAGCAAAGACGGTATTGCGCCGTTTTGATTATTGCTCAATATCCCTGCTTATTGCAGGTTCGTATATGCCGTATTCGCTTATTGGCTTGGTGGAATTCGGCACCGAACAGCCTGCCGATACGGTGTGGGGTATGGTGATATCATTGACCGTCGTCACGCTTGCAATAGTTACGATTGCGCTGAACGCAATCAGCGTGCAAAAGTTCCGTATTTTTACGTTCATATCCTACGTCGTAATGGGCTGGATGATAATTCTTCGCATATACCACTTGTATCTTGCGATAGGAATAACCGCGTTAGTTCTTCTTTTTTCGGGAGGAGTGGCGTACACGGTAGGTATTGCCGTTTATAAATTGCGAAAAATACCGTATTACCACGCAATCTGGCATATGTTCGTAGTTGCCGGTAGCGTACTTATGATTTGCGGAATGTATTTCTGCATACTATAACGAAAACCATTTTGGAGTAAATATGTATAAGAAAGTAGACAGTAGCCTTAACTTCGCCGTGCGCGAGCAGGAAATAACGAAGTTTTGGAAAGACAACGACGTTTTCAAAAAGAGTATGACTTTGCGCGAGGGCGGAGAGGAATTTTCCTTTTACGACGGACCTCCCACGGCAAACGGAAAACCGCATATCGGACACGTTCTTACTCGCGTAATGAAAGACATTATTCCGAGATACAAGACGATGAAGGGTTGTCACGTTCTCCGTAAAGCAGGCTGGGACACTCACGGACTTCCCGTAGAACTCGAAGTCGAAAAGTCTCTCGGCATGGATGGTAAAGAACAGATTGAGAAATACGGAATCGAGCCTTTTATCAAGAAATGTAAAGAAAGCGTTTGGAAATATAAGAAGATGTGGGAAGAAATGAGTGACCAGGTCGGCTATTGGGTGGACATGGACAATCCCTACGTCACTTATGATGATAATTATATCGAGTCCGAGTGGTGGAGTCTGAAATCCATTTTCGACAGAGGGCTTATTTATAAAGGACATAAAATAGTTCCTTACTGCCCCCGTTGCGGAACTGCGCTTGCCTCACACGAAGTAGCGCAGGGTTATAAGGACGTAGAAGAAACGTCTTGTACTGCGCGCTTTAAGGTAGTGGGTGAAAGCGACCTTTATATTCTTGCCTGGACGACTACGCCTTGGACACTTCCTTCCAACGTTGCGCTCTGTATGAACGCAAACGAAGATTACGTAGAAATAAAAGTGGGCGACAGTCGTTATATAATGGCTGAGGCGCTCGTTAGCAAATATTTTGAAGAATATGAACTCCTTTCCAAGAAAAAGGGCAAGGATTATGAGTATACGGAATACGAACCGCTTTTCCCTTACTGCAATCTTAAAAAGGATGAAAAGGCGCATTTCGTCGTTTGCGACGATTACGTCACGCTTACGGACGGAACGGGTATAGTTCATATCGCGCCTGCTTTCGGTGAGGACGATAACAGAGTGGGCAGAAAATATAATCTTCCTTTCGTTCAGCTCGTAGGAAGTGACGGTAAATTCGTCAAGGGTACGGGTAGTCTGGAAGGACTTTTCTGCAAAGATGCCGACGAACCCATAATGAAAGATCTGGAAAATCGCGGACTTTTGCAGGCAAGAATACGCTTTACGCACAGTTATCCTTTCTGCTGGCGCTGTGATACGCCCCTTCTTTATTACGCGCGTTCGAGTTGGTTCATTAAAATGACTGCTCTCCGTGACGAACTTCTTAAAAATAACGGAACAGTAAATTGGATTCCCAGCGGAATAGGTACGGGTAGAATGGGTAACTTCCTTGAAAACGTACTTGATTGGGGCTTGTCTAGAGAACGTTATTGGGGCACGCCTCTGCCTATCTGGATTTGTGACGAATGCGGAAAGAAAGAAGCGATTGGTAGCAGACAGGAACTCCGTGAAAAGGGCGGACTGAAAGAGGATATTGAACTTCATAAACCTTACGTGGACGGCGTGACCTGGAAATGTTCGTGCGGTGGTACGATGCGCCGTACTCCCGAAGTTATCGACTGTTGGTACGATTCGGGATCAATGCCTTTCGCGCAGTATCACTATCCGTTTGAGAATAAAGAAGTTTTTGAAAAAACTTTCCCTGCGAACTTTATATCCGAAGCGGTTGACCAAACGAGAGGTTGGTTCTATACGCTCGAAGCGGTTTCCACGCTTATGTTTGGCAGAGCGCCGTTTAAGAACTGTATCGTACTTGGACACGTTCTTGATAAAAACGGCTTAAAACAAAGTAAGCATCTTGGTAACGTCGTAGATCCTTTCGAGATTCTCGACAATCAAGGCGCGGATGCCGTGCGCTGGTATTTCTATACCATTTCCAACCCTTGGATTCCTTCGAGATTCTATTCCGAAGCAGTCAGCGAGGTTCAGAGAAAATTCCTTGGTACGCTTTGGAACACTTACGGTTTCTACGTACTTTACGCAGAGATAGATAAATTCGATCCGACCAAGTACGAACTTTCCAAGTGCAAACTCTCGCTTATGGACAAGTGGGTACTTAGTGGTTTGAACTCGCTCGTAGATTTCGTAGACAAGAACCTTGCCGAGTACAAGATTACTGAATCAGCAAGAAAGATACAGGATTTTGTGGACGGACTTTCCAACTGGTACGTTCGCCGTTGTAGAGAGAGATATTGGGGCGGTGGTATGACCGAAGATAAGATCTCGGCGTATATGACGCTTTATACCGTTCTTGAAACGCTCAGCCGTCTTTGCGCGCCGTTTATTCCGTTTATGAGCGAAAGCATTTATCAGAATATCGTACGCTCCGTAAACAAAAACGCGCCCGAATCAGTACACCTTTGCGACTTCCCCAAAGCCGACCTTACGGCAGTAGACGAAGAACTCGAAAAGGGTATGGAAATAGTTATGGTTTCGGCAAACCTCGGTAGAAGTTGCCGTAACACGGCTAACGTGAAAAACCGTCAACCTCTTTCTCGCATTATCCTTTGCGGTGAAACGGCAAAGGGCTTGCAGGGCGAATTAGCCGACGTATTAAAGGGCGAATTAAACGTAAAGGCGATAGACTTTGCAACGGATGCGAAAGCGTTCGTAGCCTACGAAGTAAAACCTCAACTCAAAACGCTCGGACCGAAGTACGGCAAACTTATCGGCGGAATAAGAAACGAACTCTCTTCGCACTCTAATGAAGTGGCAGGCGCGGTAGAAAACGGCGGAACGTATAAATTCACTCTTGACGGAGTAGATATCGAACTGTCGGCGCAAGACCTTCTCATTACGACGATGGGTACGGATAGATACGTTTCACAATCGGATAAGGGCATTACCGCCGTTCTCGATTGCGATATTACTGACGAACTTAAACAAGAAGGTTATATGCGCGAACTCGTGTCCAAAATTTAAACGATGAGAAAGGATAACGGCTTTGAAGTAACCGACCATATCAAAGTAGCCGTAAGCGGAAGCGCGGTTATTGAAAAAGTTTGCGAAAAATTCGCGGACGAGATTAAGACGGATACGCTTTGCGACGCGTTTGTCAGCGCAGGCGACTTTACGAAAGAGTGGGACGTTAACGGTGAAAAAGTCACGATTTCTGTAAGTAAGGCATAAAATAACAAACAAAACTCAAACCGATCGCAATCTTTTTGCGGTCGGTTTTATATTCAATAATAATTTTTCTTGCTAATTATTTTGCTTTGTGCTATAATTTCTTCGTGCAAACGGAAAAATGGACTGATTACGAAATAATAGCGAGCGGTAACGGTGAAAAACTTGAACGGTGGGGAAGCGTATATTTACTTCGTCCCGATCCACAGGCAATATGGTCACCGCCTTTTGACTTGTCAAGTTTTCCCAAACTCAACGCCGTGTACGAGCGTTCAACTACGGGCGGTGGCAAGTGGCGTACTCTCCGTTCTTTTCCGAGCGAGTGGACGGTATCTTACGGCGAAATAAGTTTTCTCATAAAACCCATGGGCTTTAAGCATACCGGACTTTTCCCCGAACAAGCGTATAACTGGGACAAAATGTCCGAACTTATACTAAAACGCGGTGGCAGACCGAAAATTCTCAATCTTTTCGGCTATACGGGTGGCGCAAGCGTTGCTCTTGCAAAAATCGGCGCGCGCGTAACGCACGTTGATGCGGCAAAAAATATGGTCGAGCGTTGTAAACAAAACGCCGAACTGAGCAAATGTCCTGCCGACGGTATAAGATATATCGTAGACGACTGTAATAAGTTCGTCGCGCGCGAAATTAAGCGCGGTAATACTTACGACGGAATTCTTATGGATCCGCCCTCTTACGGCAGAGGTCCGAACGGCGAAACGTGGAAACTTGAAGATAATATCAGCGCTCTCGTTGAACAAACGGCAAAAGTGCTTTCCGATAATCCGCTTTTCTTCCTCATCAATTCCTATACCACAGGTCTGCAACCTACGGTAATGGAAAACATACTGAAAATACATCTCCCCCAAGGCAATGTCGAAGCCTACGAAGTTACTCTTCCGACTTCGGACCAGCGAGGAGTAAGGTTGCCTTGTGGGTGTTCGG
Source organism: Clostridia bacterium (assembly GCA_017531795.1). Lineage (GTDB taxonomy): Bacteria > Bacillota > Clostridia > Christensenellales > Pumilibacteraceae > Protoclostridium. Next base: position 423 of record JAFXKH010000015.1, on the reverse strand, counting down.
CGATGGTTAGTTATTCCGACGTCGTTTCCGACGGCGTATAGCAACGCTGATACGGGCTACGTGCGACAAATTTCCTCGGTCACGTACGATTGTGTACGCTCCCTTCGGTAAATTTGTCACCTGTTGCCCGTCTGAGCGTCACTCTCCGCCGTCTTAGTTCCTATACCGTCATCCTGAGCGCAGTCGAAGGATCTCTTAGCCCTTCTTCTCCCAATATACTATCACCCACGGAAAGTAGCAGATGTGGATATATTTTCGAGGGAAAAGGCAGGAAAATCGTACGCCGTTAGGCGCCCGTCCTCGAAGATAGCCTTATGGCATCGAGAGGATTTTCCTGACTTTTAACCGAAAAGATACCACAGATGCGGTGCGTTTCTGGCGCACGCGAAGCGAGCGTTAGCGGTGCGCAAGAATAAAGGCCGT
>JAFXKH010000014.1 GCA_017531795.1 Clostridia bacterium | reverse complement strand
TTAGGACAGTAATGCGTATCAAACGCCTCGGAAGACATTTTTATTGCAGCTTCAAAATAGACCTTTTCAATCTTATCGCTTTCTATTTCTGCTCGGTACAATTTACCGGGTGTTATAAGGAAAGGGCCGTATACGCCCAAAGCCTCAACACGCACACCGTCTATATATTCGGGTATAACCAAAAATCTTTTGTTGTTCCCCTGTTCGCTCGTTCCTTTTATCTCGCAGTAATTGTCGTCCACATAAAAACGTACAACGAAGTCACCTACTACTCTGTCTTCATAATTCCTTCGGGGAAGTTGTGAGAAACTCAAATGTAATTTCCAATATATAGAAGAGTAAAAAATTATAAAAAATACGGTAATCGAAACGAATATAACAATCCCAACGACCTTAATAATTTTTAATGTTCTACTGTTCATAATTTTTCCTCTTAGTAATTGATAATTAATTTACTTTACATCTCGCCATAATTCTATAGTCAATGGATCCCAATACTCAAATTTTACACCTGCTATTTCTTCTATACGAGGTTCTGACCATGGCTGAGCTAGCCATGTTAAAAAATGATCATGTACTCTTACAGCATAGAAGTCATTATATTTACCATAATATTTATTTATCTCTACACTATCTGCATCCCAATCATAATCATACGTCGTTTCCACTCTTTCACACGCCGTGATTTTTATTTTCTCTTCTATTTCCGATGATAATTCCTGTGGATATTTTATATTGTTATTGTGATACGTCGCAATTGTTTCCAAATCTCTTTTAGTAATATAATTCAGTTCATAGGCTTCTTCTAAAGAATAAAACTCTCCTGGCGCACCACATGCGGTTGTAAATACCATACACAGAGTGAGCAATAGAGCGCTCAAAACAAACGCTATCGTTTTCTTTATTCTGGTTTTCATTATTTTTTCTCCTTATTTATACTGCGCGCCAGCCGGCATAGAGTCTAAATTCTGTGTTTCCTCCTATAATTCTTTTACAACATCAAACATAAACATACGTGGTGTTTGTTACGTCCTTGACAAACGGTTTATTCACTTCTACAATAAAGAAATATCCTGTCAATGCTTCATTAGCGGTTTCACTACGAGGATACTTGATTTTTAGCGTTAATTTTCCTGTGTCCACTTCTACGGCGTCTACAACATATTTACCGAAATCCTCTCTTTTCATAAAGGCGCATATGACAAGTGACTTGTCGTTAAAATATTGCGTCGTATACCCGCGAATTTTTTCACCTGCAACTGAATCGTAGTCCTTATCGTACTCATGAAAATCTTCGTCTCTATTGAAAAAATAATAATTATTTTGCGAACATGCTTCTTTTAATTCTTCATAAGAATTGCATAGCGCAATAAAATCCAAATGGTTGGACCTGTAGTTTGCATTTCCATTAAATGCTACTTTATACTCCGTCGGTGTGTCAGGTATGTCACCGTCATAATTGTCACACGAAGTCATTACGATTCCAAACATACCGATACATATAATAAGCGACAAACTTAGTATTATTTTTAACGTTCTACCTTTCATAAAATCCCTTCTTTTTAGTTTTATACTTTGATTTAATCTTTTCTATAATTAAATCTATTCTACAAATCTCTCCTTTGAGTTCTAACTAAATATAAAAAGTCGCACATTGCGCTATGACAATATGTGACTCTATTTTTAATGCGCGCGATTAAACAGCTGTCGGAATTTACAGTACGATTTTTTGGAATAAATACAATGTCCTTAAGTCTTTGCATCTTTTCTTCCCCTAAATTCAGAATTATACCATCGTCTTATCTTTTCACCCTTTCTTCGCTGACTAATAAGTATCTTATCTATACTTAGAGTACTATTATTTACTAATTTTGTCAATAGGCTTTTAAAAAATTTTTAAGTTACTTTTAGATAAAAAAGTTGATATTAAATTTAAGACTTTCGTATATAATTCTTTTTTAAAGTCCATCTATTTTAACGCTTTTGACAAAATCAAGGTCGAGTATCTTCTCTTCGGCTTTAAATAAATTGTCAGACGATACCGCCTATTTCCTTTTGGATCTTGCTTCTTATCCTTTATAGCCTTTGGGATTTTTACTCTGCCAATTCCACAAAGAAGCGCACATTTCGTCAATGCCGAGTTTAGCCTCCCAGCCGAGTTCACGCTTTGCTTTGCTTGCATCGGCGTAGCAGGTCGCAATATCGCCTGCTCTTCTCGGTTTTATCAAATAAGGCAGTTCTTTTCCGCACGCTTTATTAAACGCCTTTATCACGTCAAGTACGCTATAACCCACGCCCGTACCGAGATTATAAACGTATACACCGCTCGCTATGACGTTCTCTATTGCCGAAACGTGTCCTTTGGCAAGGTCAACGACGTGGATATAATCTCTTACGCCCGTGCCGTCGTGAGTGTCATAGTCGTTGCCGAATACGCCCACTTCTTTAAGTTCGCCTATCGCTACTTTGGCTATATACGGCGTGAGATTGTTGGGTATGCCTTGCGGATCTTCGCCGATAAGTCCGCTTTCGTGCGCTCCGACGGGGTTGAAGTAACGGAGCAGTACTACCGTCCACTCCTTGTCCGAAGCGTACAGATCGCGAAGCATAATCTCTTGGAAATATTTGCTCGTGCCGTAGGGATTCGTCGTGCCACCCGTTTTGCAGTTTTCGTCCAAGGGGAGTTTTTCGGGATCACCGTATACCGTTGCAGACGAAGAAAATACGATTTTCTTCACTCCGTATTTATTCATAATGCGAAGGAGAACGAGCGTGCCGTAAAGGTTGTTGTCATAATATTTTAAGGGCTGAGCGCACGATTCACCCACCGCTTTAAGCCCTGCGAAATGGATTACGCAATCAATTTTATGCTCGGAGAAAATTCCGTCCATAACCTTTTCGTCACGAATATCCGCTTCGTATAAAGCGATTTTCTTTCCCGTAATTTTTTCCACGCGCTTTACGCTCTCGGGAGAAGAATTGTCGAAATTATCCACAACGACTACTTCATAGCCTTTTTCCAGCAGTTCTACGCAGGTGTGCGAGCCGATATATCCTGCTCCGCCTGTAACGAGTATTTTCATGATTGACCTCCATTTTGGCACTACGTTTATTTCTCTATTTTAGTGACGGTTATGCCGTCGCCTATTTCTGATTTGTTTGCCGTGGGCGCGTAACCGATTTTTTCCGTATACTTTTCCGTAACGTATTTTTCAAAGTCAACTACGCCGTCTTTTTCTACGAGAGATATCGTGCAACCGCCAAAGCCACCTCCCGTCATGCGAGAGCCTACGCACGCTGGATGTTTCCACGCAAGCGATGCGAGTGTATCGAGTTCTTCGCCCGTAACTTCGTAAAGATCTTTTAAGGACTTATGCGAGGCAGTCAAAAGCCGTCCGAGTCCGAGCATATCGCCCTTTTTCATTGCCTTAACCGCTTCGCTCACTCTTTCGCATTCTTCTACGACGTGACGAGCGCGGTCAAGTACTTTGCCCGAAAGTAATCGGGAATAATCATAAAAATCTTCCACGCTAAGGTCAGCAAGGCAACCGATATCAAGTTCTTTCTGAAGCGCATTCAGCGCGTATTCCGTTTCGGCGCGACGTTCGTTATACTTGCTCTGCACGAGCGAGTGCGGTTTATTGCAGTTGATAATCACGAGTTCGTAATCACCGAGCGCAAACGGAACGTACTCCCTTTCCAGAGTCTTGCAGTCGAGCAGTATCGCATGACCGCGCTTACCGCAAGCCGATGCGTACTGGTCCATAATTCCGCAGTTTACTCCTACGAAATCCCTTTCTGCGCGTTGAGCGAGCAAGGCGACTTCAATGGGATTAAACTTCTCGCCTGCTACCGTCGCAAGCGCGGATATGGTCGAAACCTCAATCGCGGCGGAGGACGAAAGACCGCTACCGAACGGGACTTTACAGATTTGAAGCATATCGCAACCAACTAACTTATGTCCGGCGTTCTTCCACATCAACGCGCTTCCTGCTTGATAATTGCCATATTTCAGACCTTTATACGAGCCTAATTCGTTTATATCAAGCGAAACCCTGTCGGGAAGCGTCGTCCACGAAAGATTGATTTTATCCGTACCGTTGGGACGGACGTATACGGTATTGCAGAGTGAAAGCGCGGCAGGAAAGACCTTGCCACCGCAATAATCCACGTGCTCGCCGATAACGTTTACTCTGCCGGCAGCGGTTACTTTATAATCATAACATTTTTCATCAATCATTGCAAGCGAACCCCAGTCCTTTTAAGAATTTATCTGTGTCATCACTCTTTTTGAATACCGCCGTATTGCCGAGTATTCGCTCGCAGATACTGCCAAGTTCGGTTTTCATTTTATCTGCGATTATTTCTCTTGTGGGATTTTCACCGCAGAGCGCTTTAACTTCGGAGTATACGAGCGAAAATTCCTGCATCTCGCCCGGAAGCGGTTTTCCCGCATAGATTAATTCTTCGATCTCGCCGAGTTGTGCTTCCAGCCGTCCCGGAAGTATAAACAAGCCCTGCGCCTCTATCAGACCGATTGATTCCTTTTTTATTACGTGAAATTCGGGATGAGCGTGGAACACTCCGTCGGGGTACTCTGCGCTCGTGATATTATTCCGAAGAATAATGGTCATCTCGTATACGCCGTTATTCTTTATTACGGTGGGTGAAATTGCGTTATGTACGCCCTCGCCGTCAGCAGATATTATGCCAAGTTCGGCGTTATCATAACTCTCCCAGCCTAGCCTTATGATTTCGGACAGTTTTGCGACGGATTTTCTGTTTTTACTCTTAACTCTTACCGCCGTACCCTGCCAATCGAGCATACTCACCGTCGCGTCCGTTACTCCGTCCAGAGTGAACTGCTTAACTTCTTTTGCGCGCATAAGCGGTAATATCTCACCACCGCCCTGATAGTGGTCGTGCGCAAGTACGCTTCCGCCTATTCTTGGCAATGGCGCATTACAGCCGAGGAAGTAATGCGGAAACTCGTCCACAAAGTCCATAAGTTTGACGAAGGTGCTTTCGTCCACTTTCATAGGCGTATGTAAAGCGTTGACTGCAATACCGTGGTGATTGAAATATCCGTACGGCGAATACTGCCAGAACCAGTCTTCTCCTCCCAACGTAAGGGCTACCGTTCTGAGAGTGCGTTTGTTTCTGCCCGAAAAACCTTCGTTATCACGGCATATCGTGCATTTGGGATAACCGCCTTTTACGCTGTTACCGCTTACCGCCTTTTTGGGATCGCGGAATTCGGGCTTGGACTTATTGATCGTCACGACAAGTCCGCCTGCGTTAAATCTCGGATTTGCATCAAGCGCGCTCTTCTTTACATAATCGCCACGCACGGAATAATCGTACAGCCACTCCGTCGCTTTTGCCGAGCCTTCCGCTTCCTTTATG
>JAFXKH010000001.1 GCA_017531795.1 Clostridia bacterium | reverse complement strand
TTTTGTGGCTTAGGGCTTATCTTCGTCGGGCTTGAAGTTATGAGTAGCGAGCAAGCGTTTGGAAATCCGCTTGTCGAAAGTATGTTCACGGATATTTTCAAGACGATTGACTTCCCGTTGCTTTTGATTTTGGTGGGCGTTATATTCACCGCGCTTCTCCAAAGCTCGTCAGCCGCTACAGGTGTTGTTATTACTATGGTTGGCACGGGTGTTCTTCCGCTTGATTTGGCTCTGTTTATTGTGCTTGGCGCAAATATCGGTACTTGTGTAACAGCATTGCTTGCATCCGTAGGAGCAAACGCCAATTCAAAGCGAGTGGCATTGATACATTTTACGTTTAACGTTATAGGTACGCTATTATTTACGATAATAATTTGGATATTTAGAGAGCCCGTTGTAAATCTTTTAGTATCCATGTTCCCCGGCGCTGATCCTATGTCGTTGCAAATGAGAGTATCTTTTTTCCACGTAATATTCAACGTTACGACGACCTTTTTGTTGTTACCGTTTGTAAAGCAACTCGTCAAATTATCGCAAATCGTTATTAAAGATAAAAAGGAAAAAGAAACGAGTCTTACTTTAAAGTACGTGGACGAAAGACTTTTAAGCATGCCTTCAATTGCTCTCATGCAAGTTAAAAAAGAAATTAGCTATATGTTAGATCTAGCAAAAGAAAACATTGGAATCTGTTTCGTTGCTATGGAAACGGGTTCTAATGAGCATAATAAAAAACTCGTTGAAAACGAAAAAATTATTGACTATACAAATAATTCGCTTACAAAATTCCTTATAAAACTATCCGCAACTAGAATAAAAGAAAGTAGTGAAGGCGTAATAGGTAGTTATTTTCACGTTCTTAACGATATCGAGCGTATAGGTGACCACGCTGAAAATTTCCACGAAATCGGGATTGAAATGAAAGAAAAGGGATTAAATTTCTCTTCTATCGCAATCGCAGAAATAAGCCAAATGAAACAGAACGTAAACGAAATGTTCAAGATTGCAGAAAATGCTTTCAAGAGTTTAGACACTAGCGCCTTGCCTATGCTTTCACAACTTGAAAATGAAATAGACGCTCAGGAGAGTACTCTTAAAGCAAATCATTTTAACCGTTTGGCAACGGAAAAATGCAACGTTGAATTAAGCCCGTATTATTCTTCAACGATAACGGGTTTAGAAAGAGTTGCGGACCATTTAGTAAATATCGGTTACAGCATAGTAAGCCCTGTTGGTTCGCAAAATTAATAACTTTGAAGAGTATAAAACAAAGGGTAGCAAAAATTTTGCTACCCTTTGTTATTGTCTAAAAATTCCCTATGAAAGAGCGACAAGTCGTCACTTTTTTTATTCGTTCGAAAAAATTTTTTCTAATTCTTTGATTTTTTGCGAGGACGTTTCAGGCTTATCAGCAAACGGAAACGTCAAGCCGAGTCGTTCGTACTTTTCCAAACATAATTTACGGAAAGGCAAAAGTTCGATTTTGTCGATATTTGCCATATACGGAGCAAGAATTTTTTTGAGTTTAAGCGCATTTTCTTCGTCTGCGTTTACGCCTTCGACGATAACCTGTCTTATCCACAGTCGCTTATTCGCCAAGCAAACCTTTTGGATAAATTCCAGCACGTCGGAAAGACTTCCGCCCGTGTATTTTTTATAATCTTCTTCGCTCGTGAACTTTACGTCGCAAAGCAGAAGATCGCATTTGTCAATAAGACGGTCTACCCACTCGCCTTTTACGCTACCGCTCGTATCAGTCGCAATGTGCACGCCTTCGGCTTTAAGCAACGTGGCTACCGCTGAAAAAAACTTCGCTTGCGCAAGCGGTTCACCACCGCTGAAAGTCACTCCGCCGTTTGCAAAATACGGCTTATAACGAAGAAGTTTATCCGCAAGTTCGCCTGCCGTGATTTCTTCCCCGTTTTCCGCCCACGTTTCGGGGTTATGGCAATAGGCGCAACGGAGAGGACATCCCACGCCGAACACTACCGCGCGTACTCCCGGTCCGTCTACTCCGCCCAGCGACTGAATACCACTTATTCTGCCCTTTTCAGACCGCAGTATGGAAAGTTCGGGAAATGACTTCACGCTGTTGCTCCTTAGTGAGTTTATGGAAGTTTACCGCATAACCGGATACTCTTATGGTAAGGTTGGGGAAAAGCGAAGGATCTTCCATTGCAAGAACGAGTTTCTCTCTGTCAAGAACGTTTACGTTGAGATGGTGCGCGCCGTAAGCGAAATATCCGTCCATAATGCTTACGAGATTGTCTATTCTGCTCTCTTTCGTTTTTCCAAGCGCGTCGGGAACGATGGAGAAAGTGTTGGATATACCGTCACGGCAATCGTCGTAACTAAGTTTCGCAACCGAATTGAGTGAGGCAAGCGCGCCTGCTTTTTCACGGTTGTGCATAGGGTTTGCGCCCGGAGCAAAAGGCTCGCCCGCCTTTCTTCCGTCTGGTGTTGCGCCCGTCTTTTTCCCGTAAACCACGTTGGACGTTATAGTCAGCGCAGAAAGGGTATGCGTGGCGTTACGATACGTCGGTGTTTTGCGAAGTTCGGTTATGAATTTATGGAGCAAGTCTTTCGCAATACCGTCCACTCTGTCGTCGTCGTTGCCAAACTTCGGGAAGTCGCCTTCGGTAACGTAATCAACGATAATGCCGTCAGCGTTACGAACGACTTTGACTTTGGCGTATTTAATGGCGGAAAGACTATCTGCGATAACGCTTAACCCTGCTACGCCGAACGCCATAAGTCTGTCTACGTCGGTGTCGTGAAGCGCCATTTGCGTTTTTTCGTACGCGTACTTGTCGTGCATAAAGTGTATTACGTTCATCGTATTGACGTAGGTGCGCGCAAGCCATTGGAGATAATAATTAAGTCGATTGATAACTTCGTCGTAATCAAGCACATCCTTTTCGTAGACGGGCATTTTCGGACCAACTTGCATAAAATACTTTTCATCCTTACCGCCGTTTATTGCCATAAGGAGTATTTTGGGAAGATTACATCTTGCGCCGAAGAACTGCATTTGTTTGCCGAGTTTCATACTGCTTACACAACAAGCGATTGCGTAGTCGTCACCGCTTATGGGGCGCATAAGATCGTCGCTTTCGTACTGTATGGAGTCAGTTTCTATCGACACTCGCGCGGTATATTTTTTGAACTCGTCTGGAAGGTCTTTCGACCAAAGCACGGTGAGGTTGGGCTCGGGCGAATATCCAAGATTGTATAAAGTATGAAGAAAGCGGAAGGAGTTTTTTGTAACAAGCGGTCTGCCGTCTTCACCCATACCGCCTACCGATTCGGTTATCCACATAGGATCGCCTGCAAACAGTTCGTTATATTCGGGGGTGCGAAGGTGTCGCATAGCGCGGAGTTTAAGCACGAAGCCGTCAATTATTTCTTGCGCTCCCTGTTCGTCAAGCGTGCCTTCGGCAATGTCGCGCTCAGCGTATATGTCAAGGAAGGTACTTACTCTGCCCAGGCTCATAGCCGCGCCATTCTGTTCTTTATTCGATGCAAGGTAGGCAAAGTACACCCATTGCGTTGCTTCAAGAAGATTGTTTGCGGGGACAGAAATGTCTACGCCATAGCCCGCCGCCATATCCTTTAAGTAACCAAGGAACTGTATCTGCTCGGTAACTTCTTCGGTCAGTTTCATATTCTCGGCAGTCATCATACGCTTGCCGAGTTCTTTTTTATCTTTGATTTTTTCGTCGATAAGGCGGTTTATACCGTATAACGCCACTCTACGGTAATCGCCGATTATTCTGCCTCTGCCGTACGCATCGGGCAATCCCGTGAGCAGTCCCACGTGGCGACATTTTCGCATTTCGTCGGTATAAGCGCGGAATACTCCGTCGTTATGCGTGGTACGGTACTTGAATTCCGTTTCGATTTTTTCGCTCAACGTTTCGCCGTAAGCCTGACACGCCGAACGCGCCATTCTTATTCCACCGAACGGATGCACTCCACGTACTAAGGGCGCGCCCGTTTGCAAGCCGACGATAAGTTCGTTTTCTTGGTCTATATACGCAGGCGGATACGCGAGCAAGGAACTTACCGTTCTCGTGTCTATACCAAGAACGCCACCCCGTTCCTTTTCTTCTTTTTGTAATTCTTCCAAGCGCGCAAGCAGTTTTTTCGTGCGGGAAGTGGGAGGCGCGAGAAACTCGCTTCCACCGTAATAGGGCGTGTAATTCAGTCTTATGAAGTCCGCCACGTTGATTTCATCTATCCATTTGCCTTTTTTGAAATTTCTGTACTGCATATTCTTCTCCTGTGCTTCTCTTCCCATTGGCTGAGAAACAAAAAGGGCAACTGTCGCTTATAATATATAAGTTCGGTTGCCCAGACGGTCGACAAATCACGTACCCGTTGCTCCGTGGCGTAATTTCGCCATATCCGTCAGTTGCAACGGGACTATTAAGTTCTTATATGATACTACAAGATATTGCGGTTGTCAATCATTTTACATACTATATCTTGGAAAAATCTGCTTTATTTGAAAAAGCCTTTTTTCTTGGGTTTTTCTCCGCTTAACTCATCAAATTTTTTGAGCGTTTCTTTTTGCTCGTTAGTAAGGCTGACGGGAACGTCTACATTCAGCGTTGCGTAATGGTCGCCCCTTGACGAGCCAAAACCGTAACCTGAATTCGGAACGCCCTTACCCTTTATCTTGACGCGGGTACCCGTCTGCGTGCCTGCGCTCACTTTGTACGAAACGTCTCCGTCCATTGTGCGCACGTTTATTTCACCGCCCAGAGCCATAGTCGTAAAGGGTACTTTCACTACGCTATATATATCTGAATTCTGACGACGGAAGTCGGGATGAGGGCGTACGACAACTTCAACTATTAAGTCCCCTCTCGTTCCGCCGTTCACTCCCGGTTCGCCTTCTCCGCGTACTCTTACGCCCTGACCGTTGTCTATGCCGGCAGGTATGCGAACTTTGATACGTTTACGCGCCGAGGTATATCCCGTGCCACGACAGTCACTACATTTTTCTTTTATTATTTTGCCTGCGCCACCGCAATCGGGACAAACGGTCACGTTTCGGATTATGCCGAGCATAGATTGTTGCGTACGGGTAATCTGTCCTGAGCCACCGCAACGGGGACAGGTTATGGGCGAAGTTCCTGCCTTCGCTCCGCTTCCACCGCAAGTTTTACACGTTGATTTGCTCGTCAGTTCAATCTCTTTCTCACAACCAAACACCGCTTCGCCAAAGTCCACACGCAAAACGTAATTCAGATCTTCTCCGCGCATAGGTCCGCTTCTCGCTCTCGAACGAGAGCCACCGCCACCGAACATTCCGCCGAAAATATCGCCGAAAATATCGCCGAAAGACGAGAAGTCGCCGTTGAAATTAAATCCGCCTCCTCCGCCACCATTCATCGCGTCGTGTCCGCCTAAGTCGTACATCTTACGCTTTTCGGGATCGGAGAGTATGCTATACGCCTCGCTCGCTTCTTTGAACTTCGCTTCCGCTTCTTTATCGCCGGGGTGAAGATCAGGATGATATTTTTTTGCAAGATCCCTATACGCCTTTTTTATTTTCGTCTCGTCTGCGCTTTTGTCCACGCCGAGAACTTCATAATAATCTCTTTTTCTATCGTTTGCCATAATTTTTTTTATTCCTATCGTTTATAGATTATACCCATAATCGGTGTTTTTGTCAAGTAAAATTAGCACTTGCGGTCAACAAGTGCTAATTTTTTGTTTTTTCGGCATTTTAAGGCTTTTTAACCTATTTTTTCAAAAAACTTATTTTCGCTTAAAACTTCGTAAATATCACGGTCTGAGCCGAGCGCAAGCATTACTTTGACTATCGTCATTTCATAACTTTGGTCGTAAGAGAAAATACATTTTCCGTTTATATTTTTTACGCTGGCGTAGACGTTTGCTTTGCTATCTATGGGCGAGAGAACAACGGGTACGCCTATACCGTTACAGTATTCAAGAAAATCAAGGAAATTAGTGTCGTCCCCTACCGTGCAAACCGTTCCGCTATGATAAAGCCCGATAATTACCGCTTTGGGTTTTATTTCGTCAAAACGGTAAAAGGTAAAGTCAAGCAACGCGCGAGCGTTTATTACTACCACGTCGTTACACAGTCTGCCGTCGCTATGTTCACCGCTGTAATTCTTGATTTCGGAAAGAGTGGGATTGCGTTTATCATCGTTATGGATGAAACGCCCCTCTTTGACGGTACCGAAATGCGCGTCCATAAGAGAGGAAAACTTTCCGCTTATTTGTCTTGCTTCGGTCAATCTGCTCGCAAGATGCAATTTACTTTCGCCGTCAGGGTTCCGGAAAGAAACGAACACGCCGTGGCAATCCGTTTGCATTATGAAACTTACGGCAGAAGCAAAATTGTCGTCGCCGTTACTTCGCTCGTCCGATAAAGGATAAAGCGCGCTCACCATAACGAGAGGCAAAGGCAGGTCGGCAAAAATTTGAGAGAAATAGTTCGCCGTAAAACTTAACGTATCCGTGCCGTGCGTGAATATTATTCCATCATAAGCATCGTAGTCTATACTGCGCACGCAATCTGCCATTTTATAAAGGTCTTCCGTCTGAACGTTCTCGCTCAAGATATTCAAAGGTTTAAGATCGTCAAAATGAATAGCGTCGCCGTACTTCGAAGTATAGCCGTTTATGAGTCGGCTTGCGCTTCTGCCGTCAAGGTCTACGCAATTATCCGTTATTGATGAACCTATCGTTCCGCCTGTAAATATTACGCAAATTTTATTTTTTTTCATATTTTATCGCCCGATTTAATTAATTTTTATAAAACATTCTCTACAATCCGAACGCTTAGGGCATCTATTTGCGTTTGGACAAGAAACCGTCTTTATTCTTTCTCCCGATATTTTTGATAATACGCCTGTAATGTATCCCTTGAAAAAATGACAATCCTTGGGATATTCACCATCAAGTTTTTTTGTTTGAAAATTATTTGTTATCAATACCGCTTTTTCAAACGCATCATAACTCAATTTTCCCCAACCAACAGAAGAGTCAAAAAGACACCATTCTCGAATTTTTTCATCTTCATCTTCAAAATCTTCCATATACGTTTCTAAATACGTACTAAACGTGCGTCCAAAATTTTCTCCACAACGAACGCCCGCATTAAAAAAGATCTGTTCTGTCTGTTCAACAGATAAGCCTAATCCGATAATTGATTGTACTATACTGTCAAAAATATTGTTTATAGTATCCACTCTGAACGAAATATTAGGCGCATTGTCAGAATTAATCATGCTTCCCGTTTTATTGTTCACTAGAAACATTTTTATTATGTATTTCTCGTTTTCTCTAATATTTTCTTCCAATTTGCTTATTACACTACGCAAATTCTGGTTCGTTCTTGCCTTTTCGCTTCGTTTAATAAGTTCGGCAAAATTCTCAATTACTTCATCTTCATTAAGAGAAACGCGTTGCGTTTCGGTCTCAGGATACCCGATTATAGACATATCATTTTCCATCCTTTTTCTTTTCGTTATTAATTTCAAATAATTTGTTTTGTAACTCAGCTATATAATTTTGCATTGTATGAGAAAAGACTTCGCTTCTCTCTCCAAAGGAACTTATAGACAAAACCATTTCATCATATTTCTCCTTCGTCGCTTTTTCGTTAAGATAAAAAATTTGTATTTCTTTATATACCGCAATTATATCATCAGCGTATTTGCGTATTCTGTCTCGAAGCGGTTTATTCGGCATATCAATGATTTTTATTTTGGCGCATAAATTAAAGACGCTCGAACGTATCATTTCGCAATTTTCGTTTATTTCATTGAGTAATACTTCTTGACTTTGACTTACGTTCTTTTTTGCTACCAACATATTATTAAAAAGCCTTTCAAAATGGTCTCTATTGGTAATTATTAGCAGTTTATCTGAGAGCGAAATTATGTCTTGCCAAACAGACATACGAAATTGAATCTTATGGTCCACAATCATATTGGAAGAAGCGTTTTTTAACGTTTCTCTGTTGCTTAAATAACTTATGATAACCGTAACCATACTTACGAGTACCGCTATAAGTGATATTATCCAGTCCATATCCATCATTTCACATCCTATCGTTTTTGACTAACCCACACCGTTAAAAGTTTCATATTGAAACGATATGACGTTTGTCTTTACCGTATAATTATACAAATTATTTTATGGATAGTCAAATAAAATCAAAGAAAAACAAAATTTAACCTGGCTTTTGGTATAAAAAAATGCGCCCTGAAAGTGTTACCTTTTAGAGCGCATTATTTTTATTTATAAAGTTTGACTTATTTGATAAGTTCGCCGAAGTACTTAATTGTTCTAACCATCTGGCTGGTGTAAGAGTTCTCGTTGTCGTACCAGGAAACTACCTGTACTTCATAGAGATCGTCGGTGATCTTAAGAACGGAAGTCTGGGTTGCATCAAAGAGCGAGCCGTAAGTCATACCGATGATGTCGGAAGATACGATTTCGTCTTCGTTGTAACCGTAAGATTCGTTAGCTGCTGCCTTCATTGCTGCGTTGATGCCTTCCTTGGTAATATCGCTACCCTTTACTACTGCGGTAAGGATAGTGGTAGAGCCCGTAGGAGTGGGAATACGCTGAGCAGCGCCGATAAGCTTGCCGTTGAGTTCGGGAATTACGAGACCGATTGCCTTTGCTGCGCCGGTGGAGTTGGGCACGATATTGATTGCGCCTGCACGGCTACGACGAAGGTCGCCCTTTCTCTGAGGACCGTCAAGAATCATCTGGTCGCCGGTGTAAGCGTGGATGGTGCACATAATACCGCTCTGGATGGGCGCGTACTTGTTGAGCGCATCAGCCATAGGAGCAAGGCAGTTGGTGGTGCAGGATGCAGCCGAGATAATGGTGTCATCCTTGGTAAGGGTGTTGTGGTTAACGTTGTAAACGATAGTCTTGAGATCGTTGCCTGCGGGAGCGGAGATGATTACGTACTTAGCGCCTGCGTCGATATGAGCCTGCGACTTAGCCTTGCTGGTGTAGAAACCAGAGCATTCAAGAACTACATCGATTCCGAGTTCTCCCCAAGGGCAGTCTACTGCGTTGGGATTCTTGTAAATAGTGATCTCTTTGCCGTCAACGGTGATAGAACCAGGGGTTACTACTGTCTTGCCGTCTTCTGCCATAACGGGTTCTTTGCTGGTGATTACGTGGTTGCTACCGCCGATACCTGCATAGTTGCCCTGAGAAGAGTCGTACTTGAGAAGATGCGCGAGCATCTTGGGAGAGGTGAGGTCGTTGATTGCAACGATTTCATAACCATCTGCGCCGAACATCTGACGGAAAGCAAGTCTTCCGATACGACCGAAGCCGTTGATTGCTACCTTAACGTTTTGGGTTGCCATATTATTTATTTCCTCCATAGAAATTTGATTACTTTTTTTTAGCCAAATAGTAGTATACTCTAATTTACCATAAAAATCAAGAAAAAAACTGCAAAAAATATAAAATTAACACGGTATTTTCAAATATTTGTAAATATGCAGAAAGATTTTTTCGCATTACGATATTTTTGCAATATGTTGTTGCAATATATCTTTATATTTAAGGTTTTTTTGGCTATTTGATTGACAGAAAAGACGCTTAGTGCTATAATAATTTCTGGTGTGGGAGATTCTCCTATGCCAAATGATACACGAAAATATAATTATACATGGAGGAAATATCCAATATGAAAAAAATGACGATAGATGGTAATACCGCCGCTTCGCACGTAGCGTACGCCTTCTCGGAAGTTGCGGCTATTTATCCCATCACCCCTTCGTCGCCTATGGCAGAAGTTGCCGACGAATGGGCGGCTAAAGGTCAGTTAAACATGTTCGGTCAGCCTCTCCGCATTGCAGAGATGGAATCCGAAGCAGGCGCGGCAGGCGCAGTTCACGGCTCTCTTACCGCCGGCGCGCTTACCACTACTTATACTGCTTCTCAGGGACTTCTCCTTATGATCCCGAATATGTACAAGATCGCAGGTGAACTTCTTCCCACCGTTTTCCACGTTTCGGCGCGCGCTCTTGCTGCTTCGGCTCTTAACATTTTCGGCGACCACTCCGACGTTATGGCTTGCCGTCAGACCGGTTTCGCAATGATCGCATCCAACAGCGTGCAGGAAGTTATGGACCTTGCACTCGTTTCTCACCTTTCTACTCTTACCAGCAAAGTGCCTTTCCTTCACTTCTTCGACGGTTTCAGAACCAGTCACGAAGTAAGCAAAATCGACGTTATTGATTACGACGAAATGAAGGCTCTCGTAAATATGGACGAGATTCGTGATTTCAAAAATCGCGCGCTCAATCCCGAGCACCCCGTTCAGAAGGGTACTGCTCAAAACCCGGATATTTACTTCCAGGGACGTGAGGCTGTAAACAAGTATTATGACGCTGTTCCCGAGATCGTTCAAGAAAAGATGAACGCCGTTTCCAAGCTTACGGGCAGAAAGTACGAACTTTATCAGTACTACGGCGCGCCCGATGCTGACAGAGTTATCGTGATTATGGGTAGTGGCACGGACACCGTTGCGGAAACCGTTGACTACCTTGCCGCTAAGGGCGAAAAAGTGGGCGTTATTAAAGTACGTCTTTATCGTCCTTTCTCGGCTAAGCACTTTATCGGCGCAATCCCCGCTACCTGCAAGAAGATCGCAGTTCTTGACAGAACGAAAGAACCCGGTTCTCTTGCAGAACCCCTTCACCTCGACGTTTGCACCGCGCTTCGCGAAGTTGGAAAGTCAGACATCACCGTTGTGGGCGGTCGTTACGGTCTTGGTAGCAAAGAGTTTACTCCTTCTATGGTTAACGCTATTTATAAGGAACTCGCTAAGGATGAACCCAAGAACCACTTCACTATCGGTATCAACGACGACGTAACCAACACTTCCATCCCCTACCCCGAATTTATCAACGCGGCTCCCAAGAGCACCGTTCGTTGCAAGTTCTACGGTTTCGGTGGTGACGGTACGGTCGGCGCAAACAAGAACAGCATTAAGATTATCGGTGACCATACTGACAAATACGCTCAGGGTTACTTTGAATACGACTCCAAGAAGTCGGGCGGTTTCACTCTTTCCCACCTTCGTTTCGGTGACGAGCCTATCCGTTCGGAATACCTTATCGACGAGGCTGACTTCGTTGCTTGCCACAAGCCTGCGTACGTTACTATGTACGATATGCTCTCTTCTCTTAAAGACGGCGGTACTTTCCTCCTTAACTGCAAGTGGACGGACGAAGAACTTGAAGAAGAACTTCCCGCTTCAATGAAGCAATTGCTCGCTAAGAAGAAGATTAAAATGTACGCTATCGACGCGCTTGCTACCGCTAAGAAGGCAGGAAGCCCCAAGAGTCAGAACATGGTTCTTCAAGCAGCGTTCTTCAATATCGCAAACATTATTCCTTACGCTGAAGCGGAAGGCTATATGAAGAAAGCCGTTGAAAAGACTTACGGCAAGAAAGGTCCCGAAGTTGTTAAGGCTAACTGCGATGCTATTGATATGGCTATCAGCGAACTTCGCGAAGTGGCTATCCCCGAAGCGTGGGCTACCGCTACTACGGGTGGCGCTGCATCTATTTCCGATGCTGCGAAAAACAGCAAATATTTCACCGAATTCGTTTCGGTTATCAACGCTCAGGAAGGCAACAAACTTCCCGTTTCCATGGTTTCTGCTGACGGCTCCGTTCCTACCGGAACTACCCAGTACGAAAAGCGCGGTACTGCTGCTGTCGTTCCTATGTGGGATATTGATAACTGTATCCAGTGTAACCAGTGCGCTTACGTCTGCCCTCACGCCTGCATCCGTCCCGTTCTTCTTACCGAAGAGGAAATGAAGTCGGCTCCCGCAGACTTTGCTACGAAGAACGCTACCGGCTTTGCAGGTATGCAATATAGAATGCAGGTTTCCCCTCTTGACTGTACCGGTTGCTCATCTTGCGCAAACGTTTGTCCCGCTAAGAACAAGGCGCTCAAGATGGTTGACGTTGAACAGGCTATCAAGGCAGAAAAGAATAATTGGGAATTCTCTCAGACGGTTGCTATCAAGGAAGTTGCTCCTACCAATCCTAAGAACAGTCAGTTCAGTCAGCCTCTCTTTGAGTTCTCTGGCGCATGCGCAGGCTGTGGCGAAACTCCTTACGTAAAACTCGTTACTCAGCTCTTCGGTGACAGAATGATCGTTGCTAACGCAACCGGTTGCTCCTCCATCTACGGCGGTTCTGCTCCCGTTTGCCCTTACACCAAGAACGCTAAGGGCGAAGGCCCTGCATGGGCTAACTCCTTGTTCGAGGATAACGCAGAGTTCGGTTATGGTATGTTCCTTGCTTACAAGGCTCGCCGTGAAAAGCTCGCTTCCGATATGCAGAAGGCTATCGACCTCGGCGCTTGCGATACGCTCAAAAACGCGTTCGAAGAATGGGGCGCAAACATGAAGAACGTTGCTATCACCAAGAAGTGCGCTGAAACGATTAAGGCTACTCTTCCCGAGTGCATCAAGAAGGCTACGGGCGAACTCAAGAGCGTTCTCGAAACCATCTATGCTGACAGCGATTGTATCGTTAAGAAGTCGTTCTGGATTATCGGTGGCGACGGTTGGGCGTACGATATCGGTTACGGCGGTCTTGACCACGTACTCGCTCAGGACGAT
>JAFXKH010000005.1 GCA_017531795.1 Clostridia bacterium | reverse complement strand
CCACAACCTGGCGCTCTAACCAACTGAGCTACACCCACCAAATTCGTGGTACGCCGGAAGGGATTCGAACCCCCGACCCACGCCTTAGAAGGGCGTTGCTCTATCCAGCTGAGCTACCGGCGCAAATATTGGAGCGGGTGATGGGAATCGGACCCACGCAGCCAGCTTGGAAGGCTGGAATTCTACCATTGAACTACACCCGCATAAGATTTTGTATGCGCACAGCACCCTGCTTAATGGAGGATAAGCCCACCACTATTTCGGTGCTTAGGTATTCTATCATATACGAAAATTATTGTCAACGATTTTAGTAAGGTTTTTTATAGTTTAATAAAATTAAAATGAATTTTTTCGTTATTGTCGGTAATTTCAATCAATGCCCTACCGTTCAACGGATATCCTATCGAACCCGGATTCATACAGCGTACTTCGCCTATCATTTCATCCATAACTTCGTGAGTATGTCCGTACAAAGCGTATTTGCAACCGTTTGCGAGCGCGACTTTTGATAACGTTTCTCTTCCCTGTCTTACGCCGTAACGATGCCCGTGCGTACAGAAAATTTTTTCACCAAAAAGTTCAATGATCACTTCTTTACGAAGATTATCAGAAGAAAAATCGTTATTACCTCCAACGCATACGATATCTGCGTTTATATAAGGCTTTATAAATCTTAAGTCACTATAACCGTCGCCAAGATGAATAAGAACGTCGTATTCTCCTAAAGCCTTTAATATTTCGTGAAGATTAGCATAATAGCCGTGAGTATCGGAAACAACAATCGCTCGCATAATTTTGACCTTATTGCCCTTTTTCTTGATTTATAACGTCATTAATTTCTTTTTGAGTTCGGCAATTGCTCTTGCTCTATGCGACACGGAATTCTTTTCTTCCATAGTGGCTATTCCAAAAGGTTTATTAAGGTCGATACTGTAAAACAGCGGATCGTATCCAAAGCCTTCCGTACCTTCTTCCGAAAACAAGATTTTACCTTCGCATTTACCTTCTACGACGAACTCCGTTTGTCCGTCCACGTAAGCGATTACAGAAATAAAGCGCGCAGTTCTGTCTTCTTCTTTTACGCCTTCAAGTTCTCTTAACAGCCTCTCATTGCACGCCTTGGGAGTTTCTGCGAACCGCGCAGAATATACGCCTGGCGCGCCGTTTAAGGCGTCTACGCATAAGCCCGAATCATCACCGAAAGAAGGAAGATTAGATGAGGCGTATGCGGAGCGCGCTTTTATAAGAGCGTTTTCAGCGAAAGTTTCGCCGTCTTCAATGGGCTCAACACCGTTATCAAACTCGCCTACGCTGATGATATCGTACTCGCTCAAAATTTTCTTCATTTCTGCAAGTTTGCCTTTATTATGAGTTGCCGCTACAAGTTTTTTCATACGAAAGTAATTATACAATTTTTATAATAATTCCGCAACTAAAAAAAGCAGTTATTATAAAATTTAACTGCTTTTTTGAATTGATATTTTCCTATAACAGTATACAAAGAACTCCGCCTTTGCCTTCGTTTACTATGCGCCCGAGCGCCCTGCGCATTTTCTTTTGCGCCTCGGGTGGCATTGCGGTCAGTTTATTTGAAAGTCCTTCATTTACGAGAGAGTGAAGGCTCTTTCCAAACATATTAGTCTGCCAGATACCTTTTGGATCGCTTTCAAACTCAGAAAGAAGATATTTGACAAGATCTTCGCTTTGTTGTTCCGTACCCACTATTGGACTTACTTCCGATTCGATATCTACTTTCATAATATGCAAACTGGGCGCGCTTGCCTTTAAGCGAACGCCAAACTGACTTCCACGCTTAACTATTTGCGGTTCTTCAAGTGTCATATCGTCCATAGACGGGATTACAACGCCATACCCCGATTCGTTTACTTCTTCAAGCGCAACGGCAAGTCGGTCATACGCTTTCTTCGCTTTGCCAAGCGCCTTAATTTCTTTCATAAGGCAATAATCGTCGGTGATTTCCATACCGCATTGTTCGCTGAGAGCCTTATAGAATAAGTCGGATGAGGCTTCTATATCATAAATAACAGAGCCTTGACCGAGAGCAACCGTTTTTGCCGTCATAGGTTTGAAGTTCTTGTCGTCATCAAGCAAAGACGAGATGGATTTATAATCGCTCATACGCAAAGCGTCAGCAGAGCCGTTACGAAGTTTTCTTATCAGGTCAACTATAAGAGTATTGTCTTGCGGTAGCGCACCCAGCCACTTGGAAAGTTCAAAGTCTGCTGAGTACAACGGAAATTCCATGAGCGCGGTTTCAAAAATATCCGCAACGTCTTTTTGGGTCATTTTAAGAACGTCCACGGGTAAAACTCTCGCGCCATGCTTCTCGGCTATTGCCGAAGCGATTTTTTGCGTTTCCGCTTCGTTTGGAAGCGTGGTATTCAGAACCACGACGAAAGGTTTCCCGATACTTTTCAGTTCCCATATCGCGCGTTCTTCCGCTTCGACGTAAGCCGAGCGAGGCAAACCCGTATCTATACTGCCGTCCGTAGTAACTACTACGCCTATCGTTGAGTGATCGGTAATGACTTTGCGCGTGCCTATTTCGGCAGCATCGGAAAAAGGAATTTCTTCTTCGCTCCAAGGCGTGCGTACCATACGGTTTTTTCCGCCGTCTTCGCCACCTTCTGCGCCTTCCACGAGATAACCCACGCAATCAACGAGTCTTACGCCTGCTTCTACTTCGCCGGCAAGACGAACCTTTACCGCTTCGCTTGGAACGAATTTCGGCTGAGTCGTCATAATAGTTCGTCCGTTTGCGCTCTGAGGCAACTCATCAGTAATTCTTTCCTTTTCGGGCGCGTCCTGCATTGAGGGCAGAACGAGTTTTTGCATAAAACTACGGATAAAAGTGGATTTACCTGCTCTTACAGGCCCGACTACTCCAAGATAAATATTTCCACCCGTGCGTTCTCTTACGTCTTTATATACGTCAAATTCTTCCATACGCGTCCTCCTTGACTGCTTAATACTATGCAATTTATCAGACGCTTATGACGAAAAAATTATTTAAGCTCCAATATACAAAAAACTGCCGTTATCACTAACGACAGTTTTTGTGTTTCTGATGATATTATTTCTCGTTAAGGCATGCAATACCGGGGAGCGTTTTGCCCTCGAAAAGTTCGAGAGATGCGCCACCACCTGTGGAAATATGCGTCATCTTAGATGCAAATCCAAGTTGCTGTACAGCCGCTGCGGAATCACCGCCACCGATAATGGTAGTCACGCCTTCAGCATCTGCAAGCGCTCTTGCAACGGACTTCGTACCTTCAGCAAGGATAGGGTTCTCGAACACGCCCATAGGACCATTCCAGATAACCGTCTTTGCGTTCGCAACTTCTTCCGCGTAAAGCGCTCTTGTCTTCGGGCCCATGTCAAGGCTCATCATATCCGCAGGAATTTTATCTACGTCAATGGGGGTGACCGTAATTGGAGCATCAATAGGATCGGGGAAATCCTTGGTAATAACAGCGTCAATAGGAAGAAGAAGTTTCTTGCCTAATTTTTCCGCTTTTGCTATCATTTCCTTGCAATAATCGATCTTTTCGTCGTCTACGAGCGAAGTACCTACTTCATAGCCCTTTGCTTTAAGGAAAGTGTACGACATACCGCCACCGATAATGAGCGTATCGCACTTTTCAAGAAGGTTGTTAATAACGTTGAGTTTATCCGCAACCTTTGCGCCACCGAGAATAGCAACGAAAGGACGATCGGGGTTTTCAAGACTGTCAGCCATAACGGAAAGTTCCTTTTCAGTAAGGAATCCGCAAACTGCCGTTTTTACGAGTCCGTACTCAACGATTGCCGCGGTAGATGCGTGCGAACGGTGAGCAGTACCGAAAGCATCGTTTACGTAAACGCCTTCTTCTCCGCCGATAAGGTCAGCAAGTTTCTTGCAGAAACCCTCTTCTTTCTTTTCTTCTTCCCAATGGAAACGAAGGTTTTCAAGAAGCACGATTTCGCCGTTCTTTACAGCCGAAGCCTTTGCCTTAGCATCTTCACCCACTACGTCGGTAGCGAAAGTAACGATACCACCGAGAAGTTCGTTAAGTCTGTCAGCAACGGGTTTAAGCGTAAGTTTCTTAGGCTCGTCTTTAAGCGCCTTTTCAATAATCGCCTGCTTTGCACCAGCCTGTTCGTCCGCAGGAAGAGCGTCTACCTTTTTCTTATCTTTCTTGCTGAGTTTTACTTCATCGGAGAAGATAGAATGAGGCTTGCCCATATGCGAACAGAGAATTATTTTTGCGCCCTGTTCTACAAGATACTTAATGGTAGGAAGCGCGCCCATAATTCTGTTTTCGTCCGTAATCTTTCCGTCCTTCATAGGAACGTTGAAGTCACAACGAACGAGAACTTTTTTGCCTTTTACGTCTACGTCTTTAATGGTCAGTTTGTTCATTATATATTCCTTTTTGGTAAAATATTTTACAAATTATCAATAATTTCTTTCAGATATTTATAACTGTCGGCTATTTCAGTCATATACGTGAAGTCTTTGGGATAGGCTTCGATAAGTACGGTAGAATGAATATCCCTTTTTGAAACTTCCTTGAAGAACTTTTCAAAGTTAAACCTGCCTTTCCCGGGAAGCGCGGTATTATCGTCACGGTCAACATCGTTAACGTGCAGGGTGACTAATCTGTCTTGCACCGCGTCTATAAACCTTATCGGATCATATCCCGAATAAAGCGCGTGCTTAACGTCTACCGTCGCCATTAAAGAAGGACACGCTTTCAGCACCGATTTGATGATTTCGGGAGTGGAAAATTTGCAATAATGCACGTTTTCCACCGCTATCGTAACGCCGTACGTCCGCGCTATAATTGAAAGCCTGTTAAAATGCTCGGCGATTTCGCCTGGATCAGAAACAGTTGACGGGGATTTTTTAAGCGATAACGGACCGTGGAAAGTATAATACTTTGCGCCAAGCGCGTTTGCTCCGTAACAGATCTTTCGAAAGAGTTGCTCCGCATCGTCGCGTACCCTTTGCGTTTTTGCAAAAAGTTCACCCTCAAACTGGTTTGAAACCGCGTGTACGGAGTGTACTTTCATGCCGTTTTGTCTTGTTACGAGCGCGTCGACAAAACCCTTTTCATACTCAGAAAAGGAGGAAAAAAATACTTCCGTCGTGTCTACGCCAATATCCCGTAAGGCTGAAAAGCAGTTTTCCGTAGCAAACTTAGTATATAATGATGCTGTTGAAATGCCTAAGTTCATATCTTATTCTGAAATTAAATATAATACTCGTCTTTTTTCGTTGCAGAGCGAACTTCTGCGAGTTTTTCTTCATAACCCTTTCTTCCGAGCATTGCAAAGGTCGCTTTTTTACCTTCTTCCACACCCGGCTGATTGAAGGTGTCAATATTGAGATAAGCGCCTGCGAACGCCGTTTCGTACATATAATATGCGAGAAGTTCGCCTACCGTTTCTTCGTTTACTTCGGGAAGAGTAATCGTGAAACTCATCCTTTCTGCTTTGCGGAGAGCGTATTCAGTCGCTACTCTTTCAGCATTGAGAAGTTCGCCCATAGTGTGACCTTTAAGGAATTCGCAAGCGTCAATATCGTCGTCGCAAGGAATTACTACGTCGTTACGGAACTTATCTACCGCAAGGATAGTCACTACTTTATCGAAAGGACCTTCAGTATAAAGTTGTACCTGAGAGTGCTGATCGGTTACGCCAAGGGCCTTCGCAGGAGTCTGACCTACGAATACGAGATTACCGTCTTTGTCCTTTGCCTTTCCGAGCGATTCAGCCCATATCTGGCAATAGAAGTCGGACATATATTTAAGGCTGTCTGCGTAGGGCATCATAACGCTGATGTTCGCGCCCTTTTCCATAGCCATACACTGCAAGAACGCCGTCATAAGCGCGGGATTTTTCTTCACGTCTGATACTCTGCACGCTTCGCTCATTTCTTTTGCGCCTGCAAGAAGTTTTTTAATATCAATGCCCATTGCTGCGAACGGAACGAGTCCTACGTTGGAGAGTACGGAGAATCTTCCGCCTACGCCTGCGCCTATTCCGTAAGTCACGAAACCTTCTTTCTGAGCGAGCTTATAAAGCGTGCCTTTACCCATAGTCGTAGTTGCGATAAAGTGTTTTTTCGCTTCTTCTTTACCTACCGCCTTTTTCATAAGGTCGTAAAGCACGAGGAACTGCGCGAGCGTTTCACTCGTTTCGCCACTCTTGGTTATTACGTTGAAGTAGGTCGTTTTGAGATCAATAAGTTCGAGAAGTTCGTGCATTCTCTCAGGATCAATATTGTCTTCAATATAAAGTTTGGGGAGTCCTGCCGCTTTGAGCGCGGGCGCAGGAAGTTCATTAAGACGCATATTGAGGAGCGCCTGAACTACCGAGATAGGACCGAGCGCGCTACCGCCGATACCAAGTACTACGAAGGCAGACGCTTTGGAACGAATATCGTTCATTCTTGCGATAATGCTGTCTACGTCGGAAGGATTGATATAAGGAAGTTCGCTCCATTCCTGCCAGCCTTTGCCACAGTTTTCAAGCACGTTATTAAATGCGCCGTCAATTTTGCTCGCGTTTGCGGTGATAAGGTCTGCGGATATTCCGCGCTCACCGATAACGTCCGCCATCATATTGTTATAATCAAATTTGAGTTTCATTATTTCCCTCTATAAAAGTATATTACTAAATGCGCGATTTTACACAATAAAACACCCATAAAGGATGTTTTATTGCGCGTAATTATACGTTTGCTTCGATAATACCGTAATTGCCGTCATTACGTTTGTAAATGACGTTAACCTTTTCAGTAGATTTGTTAAGGAATACGTAGAAGGAGTGTCCAACGAGTTCAAGCTCTGCCATAGCGTCAATTTCGTCCATTGCCGTAAGGTCATAAGATTTGGTACGAACGATTTCACTCGTTTTCTTTTCTTCCGCTTTAATGTTTTCAACAAGTACTTTCTGTCTGAATTTTTTGCTTTTGCTTGCAAGAATCGTGTGATGCTTTTTGATTTGCTTTTCGATTTTGGGAATTACTATGTCAATAAGATCGTACATAGTTTGTCCGACTTCCCCGCGTGTTTCCGCGCGAAGTACGGTACTGCCAAGAAAAATAGTAAGCTCCATTCTCTCGATATTCTTCGATTCACGCATATTAACCTTAATGGCTACGTCTTCATCAAAATACTTGTCGAGGCGTTGAAGCTTCTTGTCGATCACTTCTTTGAGTGAATCTTTGGCTTTGTAATTTTTGGTTTGAAATTCAATACGCATATTTGCAAATCCTCCTTGTTGTTAATTACATAAAGTATACCACACAATGCGCCTTATGTCAATTATCTTATTTCAAAAAAGTTTTTTAATGGCTAATAAAATAAGGGCGTATAATCGTTATTTTCGATTATTCGCCCTTATAATATGCGAAAAATGGTCAATAATATAAAAGTATCGATAACCGTTTTATCCCCATAAAAAAAATATTCCCGCGGGCATAAGAACGATTTTGTCGTTCTTATGCCTGATGCGGGAACTAAAACATATTGAATCTGAGGTATATATTTCTAAAGCGTGACGCGCCTTAGAAATATATTATTACTTTCTCTTTGCGAGAACTTCGTCAACTACTGCCCAAGCTGCTAAGCCGAGAGCGATAACGCCGAAGCCGATCGAAAGAGAGATTGCCAAAGGCTGCCACCAAGGAGTAAGATAAATGATCTTTGCTCCAGAAGCAAGGCCGTTCATTGCGTGAGAGGTAAGAGTGTAATACAAGATTCTCTTCGCAGCAAGTCTGGTCTTCCATGCGAACTCACCGTACTCAGGCTTGATCTGACCATTTTCATCTTCTACGCCTGCAGACCAACCAGCTTTGATAGTGCTTGAGTTAACGTTAACGTTACCGTCGCAAAGGTCAGTACCGCCGGAGAATACGCCGTAACCCATTTCGAAGTAAGGGTCATTAGCTTGGTTACCGTTCATGTCGCCGTAGTAGTCAGTTACAACAGGTCCAAGCATACCTACTTCACCTCTGAAGAATCCATCCATAAGAGGTCCGCAAGCGCCTGAAGCCCAGGTACCGAAACGTGAGAAGGAAGACATAAGTCCCATACCGCCTGCATAAACGGGAAGCTCGAACGCTCTGAGATAGATTTCTCTGAGAGCCTGTTCTTGAATCCAGTCATCTACACCGTGACGGTTGGTTTCCATATCGTTAAGAGCGCAGTGCTTGTTGAATACGTGAACGCCTCTCTTTTCGATTTCTCTAGTCTGGATAGCGCCGATGATACCGGT
>JAFXKH010000013.1 GCA_017531795.1 Clostridia bacterium | reverse complement strand
GAACGTCGTATTAAAAGACAACCGCATTTCGCTTGAAGAAACGCTTGCTGTTTCCGTTGTTCTAAACAATGAAAGCCTTAATGACGTTGAAATAGAATTTCCCGAATATCTTTGCTACGTTGCTGACTATGGAACGTTAACTCCCGACGATATAATCAATCCGATACTATTACCGTATGGTCAAGAATTTATCTACCCTAGCATTGATCTCAAAGAACGATACCGTACCGTTTTTAAAAAAGGTGTGGAATTAAAAAAGAACGAAACGATTGCTCCAACAAAAAGAGGCAGGTATCAATTATACGTTGACGTAACTTTTTATATTCCAAATGCTATGGGAGAATTCAAAACTCCCATAGCAACACGCACTGATCCTATCGTAGTTGACGTGTATTAAAATAATTCATTTTTATAGTTATTAAAACAATTATAACTTTTATATTAAAAATTATTGTTACAAAAGACAAAAAGGCGTTGTATTTTCAACAACGCCTTTTTTATTGTTCGAATACTATTTTATAAAAAGTAATTCTTCTTCGGGGGTTAAGTATCGCCACTCGCCACGGGGAAGGTCGGAAAGAGTTATGCCACCGAAAGAAACTCGCTTAAGAAAAGTTATTCTGTTTTTTCTTGCGCCAAATAGACGTTTTATTTCGTGATATTTGCCCTCGGTGAGCGTGATATAACCGCTTTTTTCGTCGATCCTGTTGATTTTACAAGGCTTGGTAGTTTCGCCGTTGGCAAGAATCAGACCGTGTTCTATTGCGGTTACGTCTTCGTCGGAATATTCGTCTGCCACGACGAAAAGATATTTTTTCTCGACGTGTTTAGAAGGCGACAACGCTCTATGCGCAGATTTTCCATCGCTCGTCAATATCACCAAACCAACGGTATCTTTATCTAACCGTCCGCAAGGAAAAAGCCCAACTTTTCGCAACTGTTCGGGAAGCAGTTCGAGTACGGTTTTATCGCGCGGATCATCGGTAGAGCATACGTAACCGTCCGGTTTATTAAGCATAACATATACGAATTTTCTGTACTCGACAAACTTGCCGTCAAGAGTAATCTCGTCGGTTACGGTTATTTTCATATCGCTTGAAGTTGCAGTTATGCCGTTTACGGCTATTCTGCCTTTTTTGACGGCTACCGCCGTTTCGCGACGGGAAAGGATTTTTTGTTCGGAAAAGAATTTGTCTAATCTCATCTTTTACCCTCACATCAGTCAATAAGACTGCCGTGACTGTCGTTCGCGTGAATAACCCTTATATGATTGGGTATGCGTGAAGTCAGGTCGTCTACGTGGCTGATTAATCCCACCGTAACGTCCTTGGACAGTTCACGCAGGGCGTTTACTACCGTTTCAACCGCTTCTTCGTGGAGCGTTCCAAAACCTTCGTCAAGGAAGAAGAATTCTATGCTCTTGCCTGCCGATATATATCTTATTATGGCTACGGCAATAGAAAGCGAAGCAAGAAAGGTTTCTCCGCCCGACAGCGTTTTTACTTTGCGTTCTTTGTTCTCGTTCAGAAAGTCACGAATCTTGAACTCGTTGTTTTCGTATACGAGAGTATAATTGCCACCCGAAAGCCTATTGAGTACGTTTGAGGCTGTGACTGTGAATTC
This sequence comes from Clostridia bacterium, assembly GCA_017531795.1. Classification (GTDB taxonomy): domain Bacteria; phylum Bacillota; class Clostridia; order Christensenellales; family Pumilibacteraceae; genus Protoclostridium. The sequence goes on along the minus strand of JAFXKH010000013.1, from coordinate 7,080 downwards.
CTTAATATATTCTTCCGCCACGAATTTGGAAAATCCGTCCGACTTAAAAAGCGTTGCAAGGCGATTTAAGTTCTTTTCTTGCGCCGAGAGTGTTTTGAGTTCCTTTTCAAACTCAGCGGTCTCGATCAGGGCTGTTTCAATTAAGGTAATTTCCCTTTCGTCCGTACTCTGTTTACGGAGCGCGCTTTCAAGTTCGGCGGTAAGTGAGCGCGCTTTCTCGGTAGAAGTTTGCCCTCGCTCTCGTCATACTCGTCCTTACCTTTACTTGCGAGTTCAAGGCGAAGAGTTTCCGTTTTCGCTCTGTTTTCGCTGTTGGCGGTAATTACTCTGCTCAGTTCAGCGCGGAGCGTTTCCAGTTCCGTTCTGCGTCTAGTAACGCCGTCCAATCGCTTCGCTATATCGCCAAGCGGTGTTATTTCTTCGGCTTTGCGATTTTCGAGTTTTTCCACTTCACCGCCCAGACGCTTGCCCTCGTTTATCATATTTTGCAGGTTGGCTTTGAGCGTGGCAAGTCGGCGTTCCTTTTCTGCCCTGTCGATCGCTCCGCCACCGCGCGTAGAACGAGACTTGATACTGCCACCGCATACGGGACACTCGTCACCTTCTTTCTTGACCGACAGTATGAGCGCAACTGCGTTATCGACGTCGTTATTCAGCGAGTCGACAAGTTCCTTTTCCAATGCATCCGCTTTCGTCTTTTCTGCAATATATTTTTTGCGTGAAAGTTCAAGTTCGGATTTTTTAAGAAAAAGTTCGTCGTTTATTTGGCGAGCAATTTTAAGCGCGTTTTTCAGTTCGCTTTCCTGTGAGATTATTTCGGCTATCTCCGCATCGGGGTTTGCGCTTTTGTTTTTCAGCTCGGCAAGGCGCTGTTCAGTACTTTCTAAGGTGGAAAGCGCAAGAGTGTATTCCTTATTCAGCCTTATAATCTCTTCGTGGAGTTTGCGTTTGCCTTCGTTTTTTGCAAGGCGTTCGTTCGTTTCAGTTTGCGCTTTTTTCAGCCCGTCTATTTGTTTTGCAAGCGATTTTAGTCCACCTTTGAGTTCTTTCAGACGCGCTTTGGTCTTGCCTTCTTCTTCCATACGATTTATGCGATCTGTAAGTAAGTTTGCGCGTTCAAGCACTTTGGAAAGGCGGGAGTTTACGATTTTGATCAATCCGTTGAACCGTTCAAGCGATAGAATTTTTCCCAACGTTCGGGCGCGGTCGGCAGGCTGACTTTCAAGAAAACGTCCGAACTTGCCTTGTTCAAGCAGAGCAACCTGCGTAAACTGGTCCATTTCTAGCCCGATTATTTCTTCCGTCTTTGCAAAAACTTCGTTGCCCTCCGCAATGCTCTCGCCGTTTTTATGCAGAGTTATGCGCCCGTTTCCACTTCTTACGAGAACGCGCCGAACGACGTACTTTTCACCGTTTTCTTCAAAGGCAAATTCGATTTTACCTTTATCCGCAGAAAGATTGATGAAGTCTTCGAGTTTAGAGCCCTGCGGTCTATGATAAAGCGAAAGGAGCATTGCTGTAAAAATCGTAGATTTTCCGCTTCCCGTGTCACCGGATATACAGAAAATGCGTTCGCCTTTGGTGAGCGATTCAAAGTCCACCGTTTGTTCTTCCCTGAAAGAATTTATATTTTCGAGTTTAAGGTATAACGGTTTCATTTCCCCTCCTTCGCTTCGGAAAGAATATCCGCAAAAAGGGATACTATTTCGTCCGTAGGTTTTTCAGCGTAAGTCTTTTCGTAATACGCTTCAAAAAGTTCGGTATCCGTTCGGGGTTTTACGCTTTCGATTTTTTCGTCGCTCTCTTTTTCCGCCGTTATTACTTCGAGTTTAACGAAGCATTCGTGGGCTTTGAGCGTTTTTATTTCACTCATTGACAACGGCTCGCGCGAGTGATATTTGATTTTTACAAGATTGCCCTCGTTTTCAGATAACGCCTTTACGCATTCGTCAAAAGTAGTTACGCTGACGGTGACGAGTCTACGACCTACCGTCAAGGGTACTCTGTGAAGATCAAGAAGTTTGCCTTTTTGAGCATTACCGATTATTACGCTTTTTTCACCCTCGTCGTCAAAGTGATACGCCATCGGACTACCTGCGTAATAGGCGCGCTTGGATTTGCTCGCCGTCATGGGTTTATGGACGTGACCGAGAGCCACGTACGTTGCTTCGGGAAGAACGGTTTTGGGGAGCATTCGCGCAGGGCCGAGCGTGTTTTCATCAGAGCCTTCGCTTCCGCCCGTCATAAATAAATGAGCAAGCAAAATATTCGTTTCGCCGTCAACGAAATTGGTTACGCTGTCGGAAATATACGATTTGACTTTATCTACGTATTCGCCCTCATATTCACGGAGTGAAGCGTCGTCAGGATAAGGCAATGCGGAAATATTGACCTTTTCGCCTAAGTCGAGCGTTATTCGTTCGCTTTTACCGATCAGGCGAATATCCGCTATTTCGGCAAGGTCTTTGGGTGATGAGAGTTCAGCAGGTCCGTCGTGATTTCCCGATATTGCGATTACGGGGCAAACGCTTGCAAGGTCGAGCGCAAAGCGATAAAATATGCGCTTGGCTTCGGCAGTCGGCGACGTTACGTCAAAAACGTCGCCCGCAATAAGCGTTAAGTCCACGTTTTCCCTTTTTGCAATATCCGTGATTTCTTTCAGGACTTCGCGCTGTTCATCCAGTCTATAACGTCCTTCCAGGCGTTTTCCGATATGAAGATCTGCTAAATGTAAAAATTTCATATTAATTGCTCCCGATTTACTTGTAAAAGTACCTCGATTTATGGTATAGTGAATAGTACCTATAAATTGCGCCTTGCTATGCGCCCTTACTTGTATATATTATAGCAGACGCAGACGGAATAATCAAGAGCATTAGGCAAAAAGGATAAAAAAATGGGATTTACAAGACTGAGTAGTGAATTATCCGCAAAATCCAGCATTGAACTCGACAATGTGTTCGTGTTGGAGTTTATGCCGTTTGCTCCCGAAGGTTATACCAAGGTTTACGTGTTTGGGAAAATGCTTGCAGAGGGCAACGTAGCGCAGGATAATACGCCAGAGAGAATGGCAAAATTGCTCGGCATTACCGAAGACGAAGTAATGACTGCTTATAATTATTGGGAAAAGCAAGGGCTGGTCAGAATTTCCGCCGTTCCGCCTTTCGAGGTTGAGTACACGCCGGCAAGACATATCAAGCCGTCACAAAAAACTTTTTCCAAGAAAAAATACGCTTCGTTTAACGAAATGCTTATGCGTATGCTACCTGAACGGGAATTCTTGCCGAGCGAACTTAACGAATATTATTCGACCATTGAAGATTATCACCTTGAAATAAACGCTATGCTCTCGGTAATTGCTTATTGCGTTCGTCTTAAAGGCAGGAGTGTGCATTGGAAATATATCGTTACGGTTGCGCGTAACCTTGCTCGAGAGGGATGCAGAAACGCAGGCGACGTGGAAGAAAAATTATCCACTTACGACGTTATTTCCGACGACGTTCGCAAACTTTTCAAGGCGCTTAAAATCAAGCGCGCGCAAGACTTCGAGGACGTTCGGCTTTATCGCAAGTGGACGGAAGAGTTGGGATTTGCGAGCGGTACGGTTATTGCCGTCGCAAACGGTGTATACGGCGAAATGAAGGGATTGGACACCGTACTCACAAGGTATCACGCTGACGGTCTTATTGACCTTAAAGAAATCGAAGAATATAAAGCAAACCGTTCTGCTCTGCTTGCTCTTACCAAAGAACTGCTCGTTAAGTTGGACGTGAGTTTCAATCACCCCGATTATTATACCGAAACGTACACTAAAGAGTGGCTTAAAATGGGGTTTGATAAAGATGCGCTTATCGTCGTTGCAGATTGGTGTTTCCGCCACAATAAAAAATCCTGCGACAAGATGACGGAAGTGCTTAGCGGTTGCGTAAGCGAAGGCATAATGAACGCGCAGGATATACGCAATAAATTTTCAACAGAGAGCAAGTATGACAAAAACATCAAGGCGTTACTTACTCTCGCAGGAATCAGCGGTGACGTCACTACCCGTGACCGTGACAGTTATAATATATGGGTTAATTATTGGAACGTACCCGAAGATATTCTTGTCACGAGCGCGAAAGCATCGCTTGGGGAGGCTAATCCACGCGTAAAAATGCACGCCCTCATAAAGAATTATCACGAAAAAGGCAGTATGGGAGAAGTCGCTTCTACCAAACTATCCAGCGGTGAGGCAGAAAAACTTAACGATAAAATAAGAAGAATTTCCGCAGACGATATTTGATATTCAGGTAAGAACTATGAACTTAAAAAGCGCGTATAACTTAATAATTGCCGAAAAAAAGGCGCGTGAAGGGATTGCTGAGCAAAAGTACCGCAAGGCTCTTTTGACCTATCCCCTACTTTTAAGCGCCGAAAAAAAGGTTAGAGAGGCTATTCTCGACGGCACGGAGAAGGATATTGCGCTTGCTGAAAAAAATAAGCGCGAAGTTATTATTGCGCTGGGCTTGGACGAAAAAGAATTTACTCCCCTGCCCGTTTGTGAAAAATGCGGTGATAGCGGTATTTTCGAGGGAAATTATTGCGAGTGCGTAAAAAAGCGTATGGCAAAAGAATCTATCAACTCGCCTATTCCCCCTTTCACTTTTGAGGAGTCCGATCTTTCGCTATTCAGAAAAGATAAGGAACTTGCGGAAAGAGCGTATGAAACTATGCGTATTTTCTGCGCGAAGTTTCCGCATACGAAAAACGTAAATCTGCTCTTTATCGGGAACGCAGGTACGGGAAAGACTTTTCTCGCCTCTTGCGTTGCCAACGAACTTGAACGGCAAGGAAGAAACGTGCTTTTCCTTTCAGCGTTCAGATTCAACGATATTTGTCTGAAATATCATACTTCGTTCGACAACGCCAGAACGGACGGATTAAACGCCGTTATTGATGCAGAACTGCTCGTTATCGACGATCTCGGTACGGAAAGCATACTGAAAAACGTGACGAAAGAGTACTTATATACCGTCATCAGCGAACGCATGAACGCAGGTCGGCATACTATAATAACGACGAACTTAAACGAGTCTATGCTTGAAGCAAGATATGGAGAGCGTATAGTTTCCCGTTTGTTCACGACGAGAGCCTGCCTTACGCTTGCGCTTACAGGAGAGGATTTAAGACGATGAAAATCGATTGCCACAACCATGCAGAATTTTCTCCCGATGCTTCACAAACGATATTATCGCTTGCCGAAAACGCCGTACGAAAGGGTTTTAAGTATATCGCTATAACCGAGCATATGGATCTCGGTTTTCCCTTCGATAAATGCCCAAGCGGTGAATTGCTTTTCGACTATCTCGTGACTCGCGATTATTTTTCGGCGATTAACGAGGCGAGAGCGCGCTTCCCCGAATTGGAAATAGTCGCCGGAATTGAAGCAGGCTATACTGAGGGTGATGAAGAACTGACGGCGAAAAAACTTGCCGAGTTCCCTTTCGAGTACATCATAAACTCAGTACATATCTGTCGTGGACTAGATTGCTATTGGCAGGGATATTTTGACGGAATGAGCAAAAAAGATGCTTATCTGGAATATCTTGATGCGGTGCATAACAGTCTGCTCGCGCCTTATCGCTATGATGCAGTCGGGCATATCGGATATATTGCAAGACCTGCGCCGTATGCAAACAAAGATTTGAAATACGCCGATTTTTCGGATAAAATCGACGAAATATTATCCGTCATTATTCGCAAAGAAAAAATCTTGGAAATAAATTCGTCCACGGGCGGACTTTCGGGCGTTTCCCTTCCCGACGAAAGCATAATAAAAAGGTATTACGCGCTGGGCGGTAGGCTTGTTAATTTCGGAAGCGATTCGCACGACGAAGGTAAGTTAGGAAGAAATTATGAAAAAATAAGGGATATGGCTCTTGATATCGGATTCAAGGAGTGGGCGATATTGCGAAACGGAAAAATAGTTACGGTGGGGATTGACTAATGGCGCTTTTGACTTTTGTATGCAAAAATTGCGGTCACGAGCAAGAAGAACTCGTAACTTCAACTTCTTCCCTACCTAAATGCAAAAAATGCGGTGGGGATATGAAACAGTCCTTTTCGGGCAAATGCTACGGCTTTGGCGCGAAAGGCGGTAACGGCGGTTGCACGCATAATTGCGCCACTTGCAGTGGCTGTAAAAAATAACGGAGGCTTTTATGAACGCTATTGATTGCATAATGACGAGAAGATCGGTGAGAAAGTTTAAGCCAACTATGCCTACTGATGAAGAAATCAAAACTGTTATTGAAGCAGGCAGATACGCTCCAAGCGGTATGAGCAGACAGACCTGGCATTTTGTCGTTGTCAGAAATCAAGATTGGCTTGCGCGGATGAACGAACGGGTTTTTTCACTCGTGAACGACACGTCCAAGGGCAGTAATCTTGAACGTAACGGCGCAAAAGGTTATTCTTGCAATTACCACTCACCCGTTTTTATTATCGTTTCGGCAAACCCCGCTTTTGGAACGAGCCGTGACGATTGCGCTTGCGCTCTTGAAAATATGTTCCTGACGGCGCACGCTATCGGGCTGGGAAGTTGTTGGATAAATCAGCTCGGCGGTGAAAATTGCGAAAAACTGCGCGACCTGCTTACGGAAGCAGGCGTTCCCGAAGGCGATGAAGTATACGGCTGTTGCGCCCTCGGTTATGCTGACGGCGAGCCTTCTCCCCGTAAGGAACGAAGTGATAGCGTTATTTATTTTGACTGAAAATCTTCTTATTAATATTTATACAAATACGAAAAAAGTTCGCATAAGCGAACTTTTTTCTTTATTATTTATCGTTTATGATCTCTATTGGTTTCTTTTTAACTAACCGACGGACGGGTATTATCGTCGCTATTGTAGTTGTAACAAAACTCAATAAAAACATTAATAATGCGTGAGGGAATAAGAAAACAAAATATTTTGTTATACCAAAAAATAATACGCTATCTAAAATATAGCAAACTATACTTACGGCAAAACAAGATAATATGAACGCAATACACGATAGTATAACACTTTCAACGAGAACTATCCCTACTATATTATTTTT
>JAFXKH010000012.1 GCA_017531795.1 Clostridia bacterium | reverse complement strand
CCGTATTCTTCATCCCCTACGATGGGGTGTCCAAGATACTTAGCGTGTACTCTTATTTGGTGAGTACGCCCAGTAAGTATATTAAACCGAACGAGATCGTGCGCCATAAACGATTCTACAACCTCATAATCGGTTATTGCCGTTCTTCCGTCTTGCGTGACAGACATAAGCTTGCGATTGCGAGAAGATCTGCCTATCGGGGCGTTTACCCGACCGCTACTCTCACGCAAATGCCCGTCTACAAGCCCAAGATAAATCTTCGTGACTGAGCGATTTGCGATCTGAGAAGAAAGTGATAAGTGCGCTTTATCGTTCTTTGCGACTGCAATTACTCCACTCGTGTTTTTATCCAATCGGTGTACTATTCCCGGTCTTAACGCTCCGTTTATCGCAGACAGATTTTTTAAGCGAAACAGTAGCGCATTAACGAGTGTATTGTCATAATTTCCGGGCGCAGGATGAACGGTAAGCCCTTGTCTTTTGTTTATTATCGCAATATCGTCATCCTCGTAAATAATATCAATAGGAATATCTCGTGGTTCTGCGGTAGTTACAACTTCGGGCACGATTAATTCAATCTCGTCGTATTCTTTTACTATCGTACCGCTTTTTAAGTCGTTTACGCCGTTCAGAAAAACGTGACCGCCCTGAATTAATTGTTTTATATAAGAACGGGTATAATCCGTTTCTTCGGTAAGATATACGTCAAGACGCAATTTTTCGCCGTTATCTACGATATACTTCACTTTTCGTCGTCCGCCTTTTCTTCTTGCGTAATTTCGGTATTATCCTGAATTGCCTGAATTTCACTTTTATCTTTTTTTTCAGACTTAAACGCCAATAAAATTATGCAAATTACCATCAGTATTACGCCGATTACGAGCGCAACGTCAGCAACGTTAAATATGGGAAAACTATAACCAAACGGGTAAAAACTCAGGAAGTCGCGGACGTAACCAAACGCCAATCTGTCAACGAGATTACCCGTCGCTCCACCCGTTATGAGAGAAAGACTGATTATGAAAAACAGGTTTTTCCGCTTATCAGGGAAAAACAGCAGAAGCATAAACACAGCGAGAGCCACAAAAGTAAGAATAATGACAACCGTCATAAACGCAGGATTGTCACCTCCAAGTGACCACGCGCCACCTGTATTCTGCGTATAAGTTATATAGAAAAATCCTTCAATAACCGTTGCAAGACGAAAATAAGTTCCACTCTCGCTCATACCGCTTTCAAGACATGCGTTAACAACGGCGGTCTTACTTACAAGATCCGCAATAATCGTTATGGCAACGACTCCAACGGCAAATAGAGTTTGAAGAAGATACTTATTGAATTCTGGTTTATTTACGTGGAATTTCATGTGGAATTGTCACTCCAACCCCTTCGGGAGACAGCAAGAAAATATTCCCTGAAATACGAAGTATACTACCGTTAAGCGCATACATAGCGCCTGCCGTAAAGTCCAATATTCGCTGAGCATCGGGAGAATTTACTTCGTCAAGGTTGATTATAGCAGGCTCTTTGCGTTTGAGATAATCAATGAGTGTCTGAACGTCGTTAATCGTTTTCGGTTCGTACACGAGAACGTTTTGATACTCTCTCGGCGCGATTTTTTCCGTGGCTGACGGAGGGAGAAAAGGCTCGTTATAGCCGTGAGTTTCTTCATGAGCATCCTCAAAATAAGGATAGTCTTCTAAACTGTGTCTTTCATTCATTTGCATTGTCTCCTTGGCTTGCGTAATTTCTTTCACCGAATAACGCCGTACCCGGCCTTATCATATTCGCGCCGTACGCGATTGCTTTTTCATAATCGTCGCTCATTCCCATAGACAGATATTCCGCCGTAGGCACTATGTCTTTTAGCCTGTCAAAAAGTTCTTTCATCCCTGAATACATTTCGTCGGGAGCGTTTATGGGAAGAACTGTCATCAGTCCTTTTATTCGTAAATGTGGAAACTTTGTTAATTCACGCGCAAACGTAAACAATTCATTTGGTTTAATACCGCTTTTTCTCTCTTCTTCGCCGTAATTGACTTCAATCAAAACGTCCATGATTTTTCCAATCTTAGCAGAACGTTTTTCTATTTCTTTGGCAAGTTCAAGTCTATCCAAGGATTGGATCATACAAACCTTGTCCACAATATATTTGACTTTATTCGTTTGCAACGCGCCTATAAAATGAATTTCGGGTAATTTTAACTGCTCGTACTTGGAAAGAAGTTCTTGCACTCTGTTCTCACCCATTGCCGTTATTCCAAAAGAGAGCAATTCATTGATTTCTTCCGCGCTACGCGTTTTTGTCGCCGGAACGATTTTGACTTCGCCGTTAAGCGATTTAACTTTGGAAATTAAGTAATTTACATTTTCGGCGTTCAAAGTTCATTTAACCCCATTATATATACTATATCTTTTTAGATTATACAACATATTGCGTTTCTTGGCAAGAGTTTTGCAACGGTGATATAAAAAAACACTCTCGGAATTTCCAAGAGTGTTATCGCTATTTCATAATATATTCGTCAATGGCTTTTGCTGCGATTTTACCTGCGCCCATTGCGCTTATTACCGTTGAAGCGCCCGTAACGGCATCACCGCCCGCATATACGCCTTGTCTTGTAGTAAGACCGTCTTCGTTTACGATTATGCCTCCCCTGCGATTTACTTCCAAACCGCCAACAGTAGACTTAATCAAAGGATTAGGCGAAGTACCGATGGCCATAACGACGGTATCAACGTCAAGAACGAACTCGCTTCCTTCAATGGGCACGGGAGAACGTCTGCCTCTTTCGTCAGGCTCGCCAAGTTCCATTTTGATACATTTAATCCCTACGACAGAACCGTTTTTGGGATCGCGTTTATCATCGGGATTATCGTAGCCAAGAATTTCAATCGGATTGCAAAGCAGTCTGAAATCAATTCCCTCTTCTTTCGCATGTTCGACTTCTTCCTTTCTTGCGGGAAGTTCGGTCATTGAACGGCGATAAACGACGTAAACCTTATCTGCGCCAAGGCGAAGAGCCGTTCTCGCGGCATCCATAGCAACGTTACCACCGCCCACGATTGCGACTTTACCGCCCTTCATAATGGGAGTGTCGGTAACGGAGCGATACGCTTTCATAAGGTTACTGCGCGTCAGATATTCGTTGGCAGAGTATACGCCTTTAAGACTTTCTCCGGAGATATTCATAAAGTTGGGAAGTCCTGCTCCCGAACCGATAAACACCGCTTCGTAACCATCCTCGAAAAGTTCGTCAACGGTAAGCGTTTTTCCGATAACGACGTTGGTGTTTATTTCCACGCCGAGATCTTTTAACGTCTGAACTTCCTTCGCTACGATT
>JAFXKH010000011.1 GCA_017531795.1 Clostridia bacterium | reverse complement strand
TCATCGTCCTCTTCTTCATCTTCATCAAGAATAATGAGAGGCAATTCTTCTTCGTCTTCAACGTCGTCGTTTTCGTCTACCCAATCGTCGTTTTCCTCTTGATTCTTTTCTTTGATTGCCTGCTCTTTTTTACACTCAATACACATTTCTTCGCCTTCTTCGCAATAATTGGTTTTGCAAATAGGACAAAGTTTGCCTTCTACTTCGTCGTCTTCGTCAGGAAGCAAAAAGTTTCCTTCAACAAGTCCAAGTTCTGCCTTACAAATATCGCAGTATTCCTCTTCGCTTTTTATATAGTTGAGTTCACATCTAGGGCAGATTTTATAAATTCCCATAATTTGGTCTCCTTATAACGTTTACAAAATATAAAACCTAATAAATAATATTCAAGCGAAAAGAATTATGCTCTCGTAATATCTATTATGCGCTTCTTCTTTTTTTCTGCGTACAATTTGGTGTTTACCGTTCCACCGCTTTCTGCAAAATTTACGACGATAACAACGTCTGATTTATCAACCATATATCGGTTGCGTTTGTTCATACAATATTTGGAATAACTTTGTGAAATATAGTTTACTTCGTCACACGCGCGTAAGATTTTGTCGTATCTAAATCTATCAGAAACGCTCAGCCTATCACTCTGTCCGATATACGGAACTGCCGCTTCCAATTCTACGTCTGGATATACGTCCTTTAAGTCTATTACGCATTCTGCAAACCATAAATCCGCGCCCAAAGCCATACCCGAAATAAATTTCGTGTATCCTTCTTCAATCAATTCCATAACAGTCTTTCGCATGCGCTCTTTAATTTCGTCACATTCTCGGCTGTTTTCAGCGTAAGGAATCTTTTGGGGACGGTTTCCTGTCAAGCATACTCCTTTCATACCGCATATTATACACACCAAGCACATACTTGTCAATAGTTTTTGCAAAATTTCTTGACTTTATTTTCAAAAGGAAATATACTATTATTATGATTAACGATTTGAAAGATTTTATAGCAATAAATAGTGTGGCGAGCGAGCCAACCGATGGCGCGCCTTTTGGAAGTGAGATTAAGCGAGCGTTTGACCTTTTTTTGGAGAAAGCCAAGTCGTACGGTCTCAGAGTGGGTAGCGACGATGGTTATGCCGTTTGGTGCGAATACGGTGAAGGTGAAAAACTGATAGGCGCGCTTGCGCATGTGGACGTAGTACCTGTCGGTAACGGTTGGGCTACCGATCCGTTTACGCTTACCATAGAAGACGGAAAAATGTACGGAAGAGGTGTGAGCGACGACAAAGGTCCCATGGTCGCCGTTCTGCACGCTATGAAAAGACTTGCGGAAGAGAAAGCGGATCTCGGTTGCAGAGTACGGCTTATTGTGGGTGGAAACGAAGAAAACGGCAGTTCGTGCATAAAGCATTATTGCCAAAACAACGAAATACCCTCGATATCCTTTACTCCCGATTCTGATTTTCCCGTTGTTGCAAGCGAGAAAGGCATAGCGCACGTCAAACTGTCGTTGCCTGTGAAAGCAGACGTGACTGCTTTGGGCGGTTACCGCGCCAACGTAGTTCCCGATTACGCAGAAGTTGATTTTATAGAAACCAGTCCGTTCCTTGAAAACATTTCAAGTAAGTGCGAATATCCTAGCGATTTATTAAGGATTAAAAACGTGGCGACCAAACTTGCCGAAGACGGATGCGCAATAGACGATTTCTCTTTTATCCGTGACAATAAAGGATGGAAAATTTCCGCAAAAGGCGTATCTGCGCATGGTTCTACGCCCGAAAAAGGCGACAACGCTATTCGTAAAATACTTTCCCTTATGGCAGGATTGACTTTGGATGAAGGATGGAGCAAAGCCTCGGCTCTTGCCCGTCCCGATGCAAGCAAAATACTTGGTATAGACAAACAGGATGCAAGCGGTCGTCTGACCATTAACGTCGGTATGATGAGCTGCGAAAATGAAGTTTTATCCCTTACCGTTGATTTTCGTCTGCCCGCATCCGTCACTTTTGACGAAATCAAGTCCGTACTTACAGAGTTTTTACCCACGGGGAGCACGATTGATCTTTTGCATTTATCTTCACCGCTTTTCTTTGATGAAGAAGATATTCTTGTAAAAACGCTACTTTCGGTTTACGCAAAATGCACGGGCGATTATAAGTCAAAGCCGTTGCACATAGGGGGAGGAACGTATGCCAAAGAACTTCCCAATTGCGTGGGCTTCGGCGCGGTATTCCCGAACGTCGATACGCATATGCACGAGGCTGACGAAAACTATCCCGTGGCTGATTTCTATAAACTTGAAAATATATATTATCAGGCAATAAAAGCGTTGAGTAAAATCGTAATAAAATAAAAAGAAAGCCGAAACCTTTTACGGTTTCGGCTTTTGAATTTATCAATTAAAATATTAAATCAATTATTCTGCCATGCGACGAGGGCGGCTGCGCCAATAATACCTGCATCGTTTTTAAGCGTTGCGATATGAAGACCTACGTGCGGGCCTTCGCCAAAAGAATATTTTGCGATATACTTTTTCAGCGGAACTAAAAGCACGTCGCCTTGCGCGCATACGCCACCGCCGAGAATAATTGCTTCGGGACGGAGAGCGTTGATGATATTGCAAAGTCCTTCACCCAACATTTGGATATATTTGTCAAATACTTTTTTCGCAGTCGTATCGCCAAGAAGCATACCGTCAAATACGGTTTTACCGTTGACTTTTTCAATATCAGGCGCGACTTCCCAGAGTTTACTATCGGGGTTTTTGAGCATTGCTCTCTTGGTATCGCGGATTAGAGCAGTTGCAGACGAGTATGCTTCAAAACAACCGCGACGTCCGCAAGTACAAGGCTCGCCACCCGATTTGATTACGACGTGACCTATTTCCGCGCCTTTGGACTGGTTGCCTTCATACATACGTCCGTCAATAATTATCCCGCTTCCGATACCCGTTCCTATCGTAATAAATACGCTCGAACCGTACGCTTTTCCTGCGCCATATTTCGCTTCGCCAAGCGCGGCTGCGTTTGCATCATTGCAAACTCTGGTCGGATACCCGGTGAGTTTTTGCATTTTTTCACCAAGAGGAACGTAATCCCATTTGAGATTATACGCATGGTCTACCATACCCGTACAAGAATTTACCGCGCCAGGACAACCTATACCCACGCCTGTAATAACCTTGTCGCCTGCTTCAATTTTTAATTCGTTTACCATACCGGCAATGTCAGATATTATTTTATCCGCGCCTGCGTCGGTGTCAGTTAAGACGGATCTCCACGCAACGATTCTTCCGTCTTTTACAAGACCTGCCTTAATTGACGTACCGCCAATATCAATGCCAATTTGATACATCTTCTTTCTTCACATATTCCTTTTCTTGGTTATTATATGATTATTTTATAATTATCTTTCCGATATTGCCCGAAATTTTTTCACGCTCTGCTTTTTCTTTATCGTTGAGATAGTTATTAAACATATTTACAACGTTCATTCTGTTGGTTATTACGAGTTTACGTGTAACGGGAAGAGGTGGCATTTGTATTGCGAGAAGTTCGCCTTGATCATCTGCGTTTGACTTCTTTCTGTCCGGTTTCTTGACAGACGACGAATAATTTTTCTTTGAAACGTTACCGCCGATTCGTCCAACTTCAACGTATTTTTTAAACGGCGCGCGCTGTGCTTCCGCTTTCACTATGTTAGCGGGCTCTTTTGCTACTGCTTCGGGAGCAGGCGCAGGCGTTTCTTCTACGACTGCCTCGAGAATAGGCTCGGGCGTTTCTTCTGCCACCGCTTCGGGAGCAGACTCGGGCTGTTCTTCTGCCACCGCTTCGGGAGCAGGCTCGGGCTGTTCTTCTGCTACTACTTCGGGAGCAGGCTCGGGCGTTTCTTCCGCTACTACTTCGGGAGCAGGCTCGGGCGTTTCTTCCG
>JAFXKH010000004.1 GCA_017531795.1 Clostridia bacterium | reverse complement strand
TGCGTCGATAGGACCGTCGCCCGTAGAAACTCCGCTGATCTTCTCGCCCGCCTTTTCCAGAACGATAGAGGCGGTGGCAGTCATGATGTTACCGCTGTTTACGACGTAACTTACGAGATGATAAGTAGACGGAACTTGCATGGCTGTCGTTGCGATAACCGCTTCAAGTTCGCGGGTATTGAAACTGTTTTTCTTAATGAAAACTCTCTTTACTTCGTCAAAAACCTTGCTTGTATCTTCATCTGAAAGGTCATAACCCAATTCCTTGATTACGTTTGCGACGGAAGATAACGGCGTGTTTTCGTCAAAAGGAATATCCTTATTGCTATTGTTTGTCACAGGCTCTTCATTGTTTTCATTGATTTTTCCCACGATATTGTGAATAGACGTAAAGTCAAGGGAAGTGGATATTCCAAGATCATCGCCTTTCGCTCTTATAACGTCAGCAAAGTCACTCAAAATCAGATGTAATTTTCCGCTTGACGAACACTTAACGCCGTCTGCGCCCGCTTTAATGCACTCGACAGCCGTGCACATAGCCATTTTAAGAGCGTCGGAGGGCTGTACGTAAACGCAAAGCGCGGTACTTTCTTTCACTTCGCATACAAGACCGGCAAACTCATTGGGGAAGTATACTCCGCCATCGTCGCACAGAGTAACCGCTTTTGCGCCTGCTTTTTCCGCAGACTGACAAACGGCGCGTACGAAACCGCTTTCTGCTCTCGAAGCATCTTTGAGTACCACTTCTACGTCCGGGCAGAGCGAAGAAGCCTTGCCAACGAGCGCGGTAATTTTATCGAGCATCTTAGACGCTTTCATATGGAAAGAATATTCCATCTGTACTGTTGATACGGGAACTATTATTTGAAGACGAGCATTTTCGTTTGCGCGAACACACTCATAAGCCGTTGCGATTTCATCATCCGAAAAACCGCAAGGAATACAGATTTTTGCTTTTTTAACGGTCTGAGCGATAGTACGATAAATTACTACGTCCTCTTTCTCGTTAACGACGTAAGGAAGTTCGATCCCGTCAACGCCCGTCTTTTCAAGATTGATCGCTAAGTTTAGTTTCTCACGGAAAGATAAACTCTTGTTGCTCTCTTCTTTGAACGTCCGTAACGTTACGTCTGATACGAATACTTTTTTCATAATACACCTCACGAATAAATAATTTCACGGCTGACCGCGATAATAAGTTTATATTTTTTTGAGTATATAGAGTAGGGGGCTTAAAATAAAAAAACCGCAAAGAACGTAATCCTTGCGGGATGAACTCAAAAAAAGTCCACGGTACCACCCGTATTGCTTAAAAAGCCACTCAAAGTACTAACATACTCTTGGTCTATAACGGGACCGACCCGTAACCTCTTACTCCAATGTTCGGAAGTTCTGCTCCGATACGAGACAGCCTTTACAACGTCTGTCGTTTCACACCAACCAACGACTCTCTGAAAGCCCGTTTTGTAAACGCTTAATATCATCATGGCATTTGTTGTTAAATATTCTAATGCTTTCAAACCCAAAAGTCAACCGTTTGAAAGCAAAAAATCCACACTTTTTCACTTTTCAGAAAAAATAATAACGCCTTGAATAATCTCTTATAAAAAATAAAACGAACTTTGACTTTTCAAGGTTCGTTTTATTCCTGTTTGGTGCACTACCTACAACGTAAGTTGAAACGTCAGCTTAGGCTCTTTTTTATAAGTTTGTAAAGCAAAAGGCGGAACACTAAATCCCGCCCGATTTCGTTATGTAATTGATTTAACTTTTACCCGTCCCACAATATTTGATACATTGATTATACTACATCTAAATAGTTGGTATTGCCATACAATCGTACTGTATTTGAGCGACGGACGCTAAATGTTTAGCTTGTATTTCATCAAGCAACTTCACTTTTTCACTGTGATGAATTTCACAATGATATGGATTGTTTTGAGAAGGAAGATATTTAACACACGCAGAAACATCATGACAATCTCTAACAAAAACTGAAACAATACTACCGCGAAGAGTGGTTTTTATTTTCTCAACGGCTATTTCTAAATTTCGATCATTAACTCTATCTACTGACAAACCTTTCCTATCTTTAAATGCGGCACTTGACAAGCTTCCATTTTCCCAATATATTTCCGAAGGCAAAACTGCTCTCAAAAGCAACTCAGTATCTTTAAATTGATTATTATTCATAAAATGATTCTATAACCCTATTAAGAGTGTTTTTAGGGATCCTCTTGTGCGTTTCAGATTCGCCGTCTTTTTTCAGTAAAAATTGATTTATGATTCCATTCCTAAAGATTTCAAACTCTAAGTAATCGCCGTTCTCATTTTTATACTCTAACTGAATACTTGATTGAGCTGTTGGATATATTTTCGGCTGTTTTAATAAACCACGAACTATTGTTTCAACTCTAGTAATAAAGGCAGCGGAAAACGGTTCTGCTTCGTACCCATTCCAATTGTATTCTAATCTTTTAATTTCCTCAAGACGTTTTAAACTCTCATTCAACATCTTACTAAACATATAATCCTCTGTAAAATATGATATAATATTACCATTATTATATGCATACAATTCAGTAGTTTGCGTGGAAACAATCGAGGAAGACTGAAAGTTAGCTTTTCCAATAGCTTTATCAGGAGCATTGGTAGAAGAAAACGTGAGTAGTAATGCCAGTGATGCACAACCTATTGTAGCAAGAGACGGCTTAGATAGTAATATACTACCTAGAGTATTTCTAGAGGTGTCTACAGCAATCATTTTTTTGCCTCAAAAACAGGAATTGATTTAATACATACTTCTTCATCATTTATAAACAAAGAGAAATTGTATAATCCTGATTTACTGATAATTAGATTTCTTATATCAATACTCAATGTATATCCTTGATATTCTTTAGGGAGAGAACTATCTTCTGGAATTGCAGGTAAAACGTTCTCACAAGATTCTTGAATGATGTTTCCGTCGGGATCTGTAATTCTAAAGCGCATCTTATGGTCTTTCTGTAAATCCATTCCTTCTACGCCCACAACAATGCCAAAAGAGAAGGCACTAGGAATAAATTGAGGACGCAAAACTGTTGTTGGCATTATTAACTGAGGAACTACGGTACCTTGTGGTAAATTAACATTATTTATAGAATCACAAAGCATAAATGTTGTAATTTTCATTTTTTATTCTCCTTAGTTTATTTTTATTCAAAATAATGATACCACATAAAACTGAAAAAATCAATGTTTTTATATAAAAAACACAAATTCTTTTGTTTGATATGGTAAATAATATTGTTACTTCTTACCCACGAACAACAAATGATTTGTCATACCGAGAAGCCCCGGCTTTTCGCAGAGATAAAATGATAACGGAGACATTGAGCGTAATCCTCATCGGGCATTTCATTGATCCTCGATGCCAAAAGCTCACTTGCTCCGTCAGATACAACCTTGTAAAATACATTATGCTCACACTGATTTCGTTTGAATTGTTATAGTTCTTCCCCGACAAATGTGTGCTTGTTATTCCGTTACACTTTCAATCAGAGTAAGTGTTTTGTTGTCACAATCGATCTCATATTTTAATCCTAATGGAAAAACGCCAATTGGATATGCGTGACCTACATTAACATTGTATAAGATTGGAATATCGGGCAAATTTGCTTCAAATCCAACAACTTGTTTATATACCGCTTTAGAGTTATTGAGTTTTTCTTCTACAGCGGGCTTGCCAACAATTATTCCTTTGATAACCTCCAATATTCCTTGTGCGTGCAGATTTCTCAAAAACCAACATTAAACCATTTCCGGTACATTAGCTTCGCTTGTTTCAATCAGTAAATCTTGTTTTTCTACTCGTCCAAAGATGGCTACAAGGAAGTTCCAAGCAATTCTGGGAATATATCTATACAGCTGCCCAATAATTCACCAACCACTTAGCGATTTCCTTGAATTGTTTTATATCAATTATTTTTGAATCGTGGTGTCGGTTGGTCAATATTTTCTTCTTTCCACCAAATCTTATCCTTTTCATAACTATTGAACTCACTACATCTAATTTCAAGTGTGTCTTGCGGTTCAAACAGTGTTTTCTGCATAGCCTTTTTCATGTATTTGTTAATGGATACATATTCTGCAAAATTGTTTATTACAGATAAACCATAATAAGATACAATTCCAGCCTTATACATTATAAAATGATTTATTGTTGTATCTGAAAAAAACTAGTAAATATCTTCGGATTATTCCGCAGAACATCAAAATCGATATATGGCAAATTCTAATGCTATCGTCTCTACCAATGGCATTAAAGACTGCTTTGATTTCGGGGTTTCTAAATGCATCCATTAAGTCCTGTGGTATTGCATCAGGATGTTGATATAAATAATCAACACCCGTTAATGCGTTTTGCATCGCTATTACTTCTAATTCGTATTCTTCTAATCGCTTTTTTGCAAGTTCGAATTTGTGGATAAACATCTTTTCTCCAAGCATGCCTCTTGATAAGGAAACGATTGCAACTTTATCACCTTTGTGTAATATTTGGGTTTTATCATTATTCTACATCCGTATTTTCTTGCACATCACTTGAAATTCAATTTTATTATAATTTAATTATATCACATTTTTATCGTAATAGTATAATTTTAAATCCATAAAATACTCATATTTTATATTTTGGCACCGTGGCGTGTGCTTGTCGTGGTGGAGCGACGCGACGCCACTTGTATTAAGACAAGTACACGCTAGTGTTGTGTTTTTAATTTTTAACTTACAAAATACCGTAAAGATAAAAGGGAAAGTTTAGTTTATTTTATCCGTATCATTTACAGAAATGGGTTGAAAAAATTGTCGAAATGTGCTATAATAAAAAAAATGTGTTACAATGTACTTATGAAGGAGAATGGTAATTGTGGTAGTAGCATTGTTAATTGTAGTGGCGATTATTGTTGCACTTGCAATAAATATATCTTCAAACATAAAAAATTATAGAGAATTAGAATCTGAAGTGTTTAAGAAATTGAATTTTTTCAGCTGGAACGTTGTTTCATATTTTGATGAGAAAGTAATTGTAAAAAGTCGTCAAGCATTAGAAAAATATGATGGCATAAAATTTTTCAAAGAGAATAAAGAAAAACTTGTTCGAGCTAAAAGTATTATAAAAAGAAAAAATGAAATTACAAATATTTTATGTGAATTTCTCAGTAATAATGAATATAAAAAACATTCACAATACAATAGACTTGTAATTCAAATTAATACAGTTATTAAAAATGCAAGAGCTTATAGAATAAGTGTAACATATATATCTTCTGCTGGTAATAATTTGGGGTCAAAAGAAATTTCATTAAGTCAATATGATATAAACAAATTTGATAGAGACCCGTCATTACTTATGGGAAAAGGAGAATATAATAAATTCTTAAAAGAACAAGAAAAAGAAGTGTTAAATCAAAAGCAACATAATTATTACGAACGCGTAAACAAACTTATTGATTATGCAAATGAAAATAGAAACCTTCTATTTATAAAAGGTAGCGTAGAGCAATTGGATAATTTAATTGCTAAATTGTTTTACAGAACAGTTAATAGCATTAAAAAGATAAAAAATATTAACAGCGAAGAATGGGATATTATTCAGGCTTTCATAGCACAAATTGAAAAAGAAATAAAAGCGGTTGTAGATAGAAATCAAAAAATCCTTAAATACTATGATTCTCCTGCGTTTTTAAAAATTAAAGAAACCTGTGAAGTATTAATGAGTACGCAAAGAGAATTTAATGAATATATTGTAGATAAAGTTGAATCTATTTCTCAACTTTTTGGAACAAGAGTTATTAGAAACAAAACAATCAATGAAGATAAATACCAATATATTCGTCCGTATAAAAAGACAATTACCCCTTTTACTGCAGAAGTTTCAGCTGCCGTATTTGCAAGCGCGGAAAACAATCCCCTTGAATATGTAATAAAAAATTTTTATCCCAACAAAAATTTATATCCTGAACAAATACAAAAATTGCATCTCCTTGTAGAAGAACTTGCAACGTTGAAAGAAGCAAAGCATATTATTGATAACTATAAAAAAGAATATCAACAGTATATCAATGATGTTCCCGATTATGTTATGATGGAAGATACAGAAGGTTTCTATTCCAGATTAGGATTTGCCAATATCGACGAAAGTATGCTGACTGTCGAATATACATTTTCTTATACTTCTGGTGGTGGAATGGCAAAAAGGGAATTTACTGTGCCAATGACCGAAGAGAATATTGTAGATTTAATTAAGGCATTAGAAGCAAAGCTTACTATAAGTGCTTTTACAAAAGAGCAAAGAGCCTTAATGACTAATAAACTTAGAGAATTTATTAAAAAACGTGACAATTTTACTTGTTGCGGTTGTGGAAATTCTATTTATACAGAACCTAATTTGCTTTTAGAAATAGACCATATTATTCCTGTGTCAAAAGGCGGTTGTACGATAGAAGAAAACCTTCAAACATTATGCTGGAAATGCAATAGAGCAAAAAGCAATAAAATGAAAAATTAAAGTCTGACGTAATAACAATTTTGTGTTATACTTGTCCCAATATTTTCTTGTTTTGCTAAATTAACAAACGGCGTGATACTTATTTACTACCGCGCCGTTTTTTGTCAAACTAATTTTAAGTACAAAGAAAAACAACGCAAATCAAACTTTTCGGTTCAATTTGCGTTGTTAATGGTGCGGTTGACAGGAGTTGAACCTGCACGATTTCTCACTAGAACCTGAATCTAGCGCGTCTGCCAATTCCGCCACAACCGCAAGCCTAGAAAGTATAGCATAAGCGAAATATAAAGTCAACCATAGAAGGTAATGATTTTTGTCAAAAGTAGGGGATTATTCACGTCCCAAAAGAAAATCAACGGAGCAGTTCAGATATTCTGCGATTTTAACCAAGCTTTTTTCCATTTTCATATTATCTCTTGAAGGGCAGGAAGTGGTCTTTTTTCCATTTTCATATTATCTCTTGAAGGGCAGGAAGTCGCCGACATCCTTATCAATAAAAATATCCTGATTGACTTCGGATGCGCGCAAAAGGGAATTTCGCCCGTATTTTGCCCGTATTTTTTCCATAGTCACGTCCAGGCGTTCGTTTTTCGCTGAATTCAGACTATTATCAAAAAAAGAGAGTTGCAAGGGCGCAGTCGCTTTACTGAGCGAGAAAGCCGAAACGTCAATAGAGCGCAAAGGTCTGCCGTCGTGAAACGTATCGAGCAATGCTTTCGCTACCACCGCAATGTCTTTGGTTGAAGCGACGGGATAGGTGAGAGTAGTCTGCCGACCTTGCCGTGACAAATCGAACGCGCGCGCAGAAACGGAAACGCCACTCGCCTTAAACCCGTATTTTCTCAGTCTGACGGCGATAAGTTCGGACAAATAATAAATAAGCGCGGATATATCTTCGTCACTCGTCAAATCGCGAAGCGCAGTCAAGCCGTGTCCAACGCTCTTGACTTCTCTCTGCGTAACGGCCTCACGCACGCCGTATTCGCTCTCTCCGCGCGCAATTTTGCGTAAATCACGCCCTGGCTTGCCGAGAATTTTCCCAATAACCCGTTCGTCCGAACGCGCAAGTTCCCCAATCGTAAAAAGATTAAGCCTATGCAGTTTTTCGATAGTCTTTCGTCCCACACCGCAAAGTTCTTGGGCGGGCAAGGGCCATACTATATTCCGAAAATTCTCCTCGGTAATAACGGTCGTTCCGTCCGGCTTTTTCATATCGCTACCGAGCTTGGCAAACATCTTGGAGAAACTCACGCCCACGCTTGCCGTAATGCCGAGTTCTCTTTTTACTCGCCCACGCAGTTCGTCGGCAATTTCCCGTCCACTACCGAGCAGACGAGTCGTTTCCGTGCAGTCCAGCCAACACTCGTCAGGACCGAACGGCTCTACCCTGTGCGTATAATCGTTGCAAATCTCGAACATTTTCTTGGAAATTTTGTCGTACTTATCGAACTGCGGAGGTACGAATACGATTCCGGGCGCTTTCATCTGCGCTTCCCATATCGTGTCGCCCGTTTTTACGCCGTAAGTCTTTGCAATCTGATTTTTTGCAAGCACTACGCCGTGACGGTTTTTGGGATTACCTGCAACGGCAACGGGTACGTATCGAAGTTCTTCTCTTTCGGCGCACTCCACGCTTGCATAAAAATTATTCATATCTATATGCAAAAACAGTCCCATATATCATACCCAAACTTATGTTCTATTGTGGATATTATAACACTTACGCCTTTTTCGGTCAAGCAATAGAACATAGTTTCGAAAAAATTCCATAATTTCCTAAAAATAAAAAACAAGTCCTCACCCGCGCGATAAAAAACAATAATATACGGGGCAGGGTTTACTCCCACTCAGAGAGCAAAAAGAATACCGTTTCGCTTGACAAAAACGGGGAAATAGCAATACAATATAATAGGTACAGGAAATAGGTCATAGATAAATTGAAAAGCAGATATCAGGGCATAATATTCATAATAACTTCGGCGTTTTTCTTTGCGTTGATGAATTTGTTCGTCAAACTCGCAGGGGATTTACCGACCATGCAGAAAGCGTTTTTCCGTAACGCCGTCGCTTCTTGCGTTGCGCTTGCGTTGTTACTTCGTAAGCCCGAGCAGTTCAAAACGGTCAAGGGAAACTGGATAAATCTCATTATCCGCGCTCTTGCAGGTACGATAGGCGTGGTGCTGAACTTCTACGCTATTGACAAAATGGGCATAGCCGATGCTTCAATGCTGAACAAACTCTCGCCCTTTTTCGCTATCGTGTTTTCTTTTATTATCCTGCGTGAAAAACCGAGCGTGTGGGAGTGGATAGCGGTAATCGTGGCTATCGTCGGCTCGGTGTTCGTCGTTCGGCCCACTCTGACGGCGGAAGTAATTCCTGCGCTTTGCGGACTGCTTGGTGGAATTATGGCGGGGCTTGCGTATACCTTCGTGCGGAAAGCGACCTCAAACGGCGCGTCAAGAAATCTCGTTATTTTCTTTTTCTCGGCGTTTTCAACGATAGTCTTGCTTCCGTTTATGCTCGTTTCGTATAAGCCGATGGAGTGGTGGCAACTGTTATACTTGCTTCTGGCAGGCGGTGGCGCGGCATGCGGACAAATATTCATAACGCTTGCATACTCACGCGCGCCTGCGAAGGAAATCTCAGTCTTTGATTATTCGATAGTGATTTTTACTGCGTTACTTGGCTTTTTCGTACTCGGAGAAATCCCCGAACCGCTTAGTTACGTCGGTTATGCGATAATCGTTCTTGGCGCGGTTTTGATCTGGCTTTATCATCTCCGCCGTGATAAAAAAGAAATAAAGCAAAAAGACAAAAATCTTGAAAAATAAATAATCTTGATATAAAGAACAGTAGTGAACAAGTTTGAAGTAATATCCCCATATCAGCCGACGGGTGACCAACCGCAAGCCATAGAGAGCATAGCGGAAGGTATAGAGAACGGACTCCGCCACCAAGTCCTTTTGGGCGTAACGGGAAGCGGTAAAACCTATACCATGGCTAAAATCATAGAGCGTATCAACCGACCTACGCTCGTTTTGGCGCATAATAAAACGCTCGTAGGACAACTTTGCAACGAGTTCCGCGAACTGTTTCCCAACAACCGAGTGGAATATTTCGTCAGTTATTACGACTATTTCCAGCCCGAAGCGTATATCGTGCCTACCGACACTTATATAGAAAAAGACCTTGCGATAAACGACGAATTGGATAAACTCCGTCACTCCGCAACGTGCAGTCTTGCCGAACGCCGTGATACTATCGTCGTAGCGAGCGTATCCTGTATATACGGCTTGGGCGCGCCTTTGGAGTATTATCGTATGTCCGTATCGCTTCGACCGGGGCAGGAAATAGGCAGAGATGCGCTTATACGCCGATTGATTGAAATCAACTACACTCGCTCGGATACCGACTTCGAGCGTACGAACTTCCGCGTGAAAGGGGATATAATAGATGTTTTTCCTGCGTCAAGTTCCGAACGCGCCATACGAGTGGAGTTTTTCGGTGACGAGATTGAACGTGTTTGCGAAATCGAAGCGTTGACGGGCGGAGTGCTTAATAATCTCAAACACGCTGCAATCTTTCCTGCATCACACTACGCCGTAGAAAACGCTACGCTCACAAAGGCGTTGTCGGCTATTGCGACCGACCTTGACGACCGCATAAAATACTTTGAAACGCAGGGCAAACATATTGAGGCGTACCGCATAAAACAGCGCACCAATTACGATATGGAAATGATGCGTGAAATTGGATACTGTTCGGGCATAGAGAACTATTCGAGATACTTTGACGGCAGAGAGCCGGGACAACCCCCGTACACGCTTCTTGATTATTTTCCCGAAGACTTCATAATGTTCATTGACGAAAGCCATATGAGCCTGCCACAACTCCGCGCAATGTATAACGGCGACAGAGCGAGAAAGACCAATCTCGTGGAATACGGATTTCGGCTTCCTGCCGCTTTTGACAACAGACCGCTGAACTTTGAAGAGTTTAACGCTCGTATATCCCAAGTCGTTTACGTTTCCGCAACGCCTGCTGAATACGAAATGCGCCTTGCCGATAACGTTGCCGAACAAGTCATACGCCCGACGGGACTTGTTGATCCGCCGATAGAAGTCCGTCCCGTAAGCGGACAAATAGACGACCTGCTTGGAGAAATAAAGTGTACGGTGGGCGAGGGCGGACGAGTGCTTGTAACAACGCTTACGAAAAAAATGAGCGAAAACCTGACTTCTTTCCTTGCCGAGCACGGCTCAAAAGTCCGTTATCTTCACTCGGACATTGATACTATGGAGCGTATGGAACTTATAATGGGACTGCGCCGTGGTGACTTTGACGTGCTCGTAGGAATAAATCTGCTCCGTGAAGGTTTGGATATGCCCGAAGTCAAACTCGTGGCTATACTCGACGCGGACAAGGAAGGTTTTTTGCGTAGTTCATCATCGCTTATTCAGACGATAGGACGCGCCGCGCGTAACGCCGAAAGCAAAGTAATAATGTACGCCGATACAATAACAGGCTCAATGCAACGCGCCATAGACGAAACGAATCGCCGTCGTGACAAACAAACGGCGTATAATAAAGAACACGGCATCACCCCCAAGACGATTGTCAAGAAAATCTCCAACACGCTTGAAATTACGACCAAAGCGACTGCGGAAATGCAGGGCGACGATATAGGCAAACAAATCGAATCCCTTACAGCCCTTATGAAAACCGCCTCCGCATCTCTCGACTTTGAAACGGCAATAAAACTCCGTGACCGCATAGGCGAACTAAAACGCCTCGAAAGAGAAGTTAATAAATCTAAGAAATAAGAAAAAACGCCTCCTGTCCAAAACGGATAAGAGGCGTTTAATTAAGTTCTGCCGATAATAAAATCTACGGTGCTACCGAGCGTGTTTGCAATAATTATAATTTTTTCAATAGTAGGTGTCGTTTGACCTTTCGCCCAATAGAAGAGAGTGGATTCTTAAATATTTGTTATTATTTTTAATCTATATCGCGTAATTCCAAAGTATTCGCAAATCTGTGGAAGCCTGTCTTTGAAGGGCGGGACTTGCTTGAAGGTTTGTCCGTAATTTTCATCTTCTAAGACGGTAGCGTGGCATAAAAACACAAAACGAACAAAAACGGTACACAACACTCACAGCCCCTACTTCGTCATCCTGAGCGAAGTCGAAGGATCTCATACTTGTCCATCTCACAAGATACTATCCTCGCAGTAAGAAACGATTACGAAAAACGCCCACAATACAAAAGCACCCTTTGTTTTCAGCAAAGGGCGCTTTTATTGACTTTATTGGAAAAATTACGCCTTGCCTGCGCAACCAAGCACGTTGATGAGCTTATGGCGAACGATTTCCTTGATGTTCGCTCTTGCGGGCTTGAGATATTCTCTGGGATCGAACTTGTCGGGATGTTCAGCGAAGAACTTTCTGATAGTTCCGGTCATAGCAAGACGAAGGTCGGAGTCGATATTGATCTTGCAGACTGCGAGCTTAGCAGCCTGACGGAGCTGTTCTTCGGGCACGCCGATAGCGTTAGGCATCTTACCGCCGAAAGCGTTAACCATCTTTACGTACTCCTGAGGAACGGAAGAAGATCCGTGAAGAACGATAGGGAAGTCGGGAAGAATCTTGCAAATTTCTTCAAGAATATCGAAACGGAGAGCAGGGGGAACGAGAATACCCTGTTCGTTTACGGTGCACTGCGCGGGAGTGAACTTGTACGCGCCGTGGCTCGTTCCGATTGCGATAGCAAGCGAGTCAACGCCCGTCTTCGTAACGAATTCTTCAACTTCTTCGGGCTTGGTATAAGACTCGTGTCCTGCTTCAACGACAACTTCGTCTTCGATACCTGCGAGAGTACCGAGTTCGCCTTCAACGACTACGCCGTGGTCGTGAGCATATTCAACGACTTTTTTTGTGACCTCAATATTTTCTTTGAAAGAGAGGTGCGAGCCGTCAATCATAACGGAAGTAAATCCGCCGTCAATGCAGGCTTTGCAAGTCTCGAAATCAGGACCGTGGTCAAGGTGGAGAACGACGGGGATATCGGGGCAGTTGATAACCGCTGCCTCAACGAGTTTAACGAGGTAGGTGTGGTTAGCGTATGCGCGCGCGCCCTTGGAAACCTGCAAAATAACAGGCGCTTTTTCTTCCTGACACGCTTCGGTGATACCCTGAACGATTTCCATATTGTTCACGTTGAAAGCGCCGACAGCATATCCACCCTTATACGCCTTCTTGAACATTTCAGTACTTGTGACTAATGCCATAAAATCCCTCCATAGAATTAGTAATTTACAAAATTAAGACGGGCAAAAAGCCCTATCTCGTCAATTATACTACGAAACGAGTTAAATTTCCACTATTTCGACCTATATTTCCGAAAAAATATTGGACTTTCTTGTCTAAACGGGGTATAATATAACAAATACCCCCCAAGTCGGGCGGATTATGGAGAAAAATATGTTAGATCCCAGAATTACTAAACTCGCGCAAAATCTCGTAAATTATTCGGTCAAGGCAGGCAAGGGAGATAAAGTCCTTATTGAAGCCACCGACATAAGTACTGAAATGGTTACCGAACTCATAAAAGCCGTATACGCTGTCGGAGCGTATCCTTTCGTCGAAACGTATAAAGGCAAAGTCAACGCATCGCTCATTTCAGGCACGAGCGAAGAGCATAGCAAACTGCTCGCTGAATACGCCAAGTACCGTATGGAACAAATGGACTGTTATATCGGTGTTCGCGGTAATGAAAACGCATACGATCTTTCGGGCGTGGCGACGGATAAAACGGACCTTTATAAGCGCTTGTACTCATATCCTGTGCATCACGAAATCCGCGTA
This sequence comes from Clostridia bacterium, assembly GCA_017531795.1. Taxonomy (GTDB): domain Bacteria; phylum Bacillota; class Clostridia; order Christensenellales; family Pumilibacteraceae; genus Protoclostridium. The sequence continues at coordinate 22,464 of JAFXKH010000004.1, read as the reverse complement.
AATAAAACCCGTTGGGTAGTTCTTCGTTATCCGAACGATTCTATGGCGCAACTTTCTGGCGTTCCCACCGACGAGTTTGAAGATTATTATTTCAACGTGTGCTGTATGGACTACGCGAAAATGGATAAGGCGATGGATTCTCTCGTCGCGCTTATGAACGAAACTGATAAAGTCCGTCTTGTTGCGAAAGATACTGATTTGACTTTCTCTATTAAGGGTATTCCTGCCGTCAAGTGTTCGGGAAGTATGAATATTCCCGACGGCGAAGTGTATACCGCCCCCGTCAAAGATTCGGTAAATGGGCGCATAACTTATAACGTGCCCTCTATCGAAAACGGCGTAAAGTACGAAAACGTTTCTCTTTTGTTTAAGGACGGAAAAATCATCGAGGCGACGGGAAACTATCCCGATAAACTAAACGCCATTTTTGACACGGATGCAGGCTCTCGTTACGTTGGTGAATTTGCGCTCGGCGTGAATCCTTATATTACCAAGCCAATGGGAGATATTCTCTTTGACGAGAAAATTTCAGGCTCAATCCACTTTACTCCTGGTTGCTGTTATGAAGATGCTGACAACGGTAATCAATCAGCCGTTCATTGGGATCTCGTACTCGTAATGACTCCTGAGTATGGCGGTGGTGAAATCTACTTCGACGACGTTCTAATCCGTAAAGACGGCTTTTTCGTCCTCGATCAACTCAAATGCCTTAACCCTGAAAATTTGAAATAAAAACTCCGAAATTAAGTCCTTTGCTTTAAAAAACTTTTTTCATATAAAACTTTTCAAAAATTTTTATAAAAACTATTGACAAATAGAATTTTATATGATATATTATTGATAACGATTATCAATAAGGTGATTTATGCAAAGAAATACTGTTCAAAAAAGATTGGTTATAGATACTTTGCGTAGCATGGCGAATCATCCCAGCGCAGAGATGGTCTATGAGGCAGTCCATAAAGAAAATCCCACGATAAGCAAGGCGACCGTTTACCGTATTTTGAAAGAGGAAGCGTCGTGCGGAGAATTGCTTGGTATCGACGTAATGAACGACGTAAACCGTTATGATCACCGTCTTGATCCGCATTGGCACATAAGATGTCGGAAGTGCGGAAAAGTGGGAGACGTTGAAATGCTTGGAGGAGTGGGCGTAAATGATTACGCTTATCCCGACGTTTGGACGCCTGAGCGTATTAGCGTGTCTTTCGAGGGACTTTGCCCCGAATGTTCAAAAGAAAAATAATGCCCGAAAGAGCATACAATATTATAAAAGATGGAGGAAATAAAAATGAAAGAATTAAAAGGTTCAAAGACCGAACAGAATCTTCTCACCGCATTTGCAGGTGAGAGCCAGGCGAGAAACAAATATTCGTACTACGCGTCCAAAGCAAAGAAAGAGGGATACGTTCAGATAGCGAATATCTTTGAGGAAACCGCAAACAACGAAAAAGAACACGCAAAGATGTGGTTCAAATATCTTCACGGTGGAAAAGTTCCTTCCACGCCCGAAAATTTGCTTGACGCCGCGGAAGGCGAGAACTACGAGTGGACGGATATGTACGCTAATTTCGCAAAGGAAGCGTACGCTGAGGGCTTTGACGAGATAGGCGCAAAGTTTGAACTCGTAGCGGCTGTTGAAAAAGAACACGAAGAGCGTTATCGCAAACTTCTTGCGAACGTAGAAGGTAAACTCGTTTTCACTCGCGACGGCGATGCAATCTGGCAATGCCTTAACTGCGGTCACGTCGTTATCGGTAAGTCTGCTCCCAATATTTGCCCCGTATGCGATCATCCGCAGTCTTACTTCCAACTTCGCGCGACGAATTATTAATACGTAAATTATTTATACATAATGCAAAAGACGGTAAGTGCCGTCTTTTTGCTTGTCAAAATTACGCCGTAATGATATAATTTGCCTATGATTGATTCGCATTGCCATATTACGGACAAAAGATATAACGCTGACGAAGTAGTTTCAACGTTTGCTGAGGACGGATTAGAAGCCGTAGTTACGATAGGTTACGACACCGCGACTTCTATTGAAGCCGTGCGCCTTGCCGAAAAGCACGAGAGGGTTTTCGCTTCGGTAGGAATTCATCCCAACGAGTTCACGCACGAGGACAGCTTGGACGGTATCTTGCCCCTTCTTTCTCATCCCAAAGTCGTTGCGTACGGAGAAATTGGTCTTGACTATTATTGGGACGAGCCGGAAAGAGACGTGCAAAAACGCAAATTTATAGAGCAAATCGAACTTGCAATATCCGCCCGTCTGCCTATAATAATCCACTCGCGCGATTGTGACGGAGATATGCTTCCTATCTTGAAGTCGTACGCTCCACGCATTACCGACGGATTGGTTATGCATTGTTTTTCATCATCTGAGGAACTTGCGAAAGAGTACGCCAAACTCGGCTTTTATATTTCGTTTGCCGGTCCGATAACCTTCAAAAACGCGAAGAAAGGGGATATTATTAGGGCTGTACCCGACGACCTAATTCTTGCCGAAACGGACTGTCCGTATCTTACTCCAATGCCACATCGTGGTAAACTCAATTATCCCGCGTACGTGCGCTACACGATAGAAAAACTTGCTGAAGAAAGAGGCGTAGACTTTGAATATATGGAAAGACTTACGACGGTAAACGCAAAAAAACTGTTTAAGAAAATCGTCGATTTTACGGGAGAAAAAATATGAAAGCGGTAATACAGAGAGTAACGTCTGCCTGTCTTAAAGTAAACGGAGAAACGATAAGCGAAACGGGTAAGGGCTTAGTGGTTTATCTTGGCGTAATGATAGGCGATACTGAGAAGGACGGGGATGAGATCGTACGGAAAATAGCGAATATGCGTATTTTTGAGGACGAAAACGGTAAAATGAATTTATCCCCCTTGATGATCGGAGGCGAAATTCTTTTCGTATCTCAGTTTACGCTTGCAGGCGATTGCAGAAAGGGTAACAGACCGTCGTTTACCGAGGCGGAAAATCCAGTAAGAGCAAACGAACTTTACGAATATTCGGCAAGCGCCCTTGCTCAGACGGGCTTGGTCGTAAAGAAAGGCGTTTTCGGCGCGGATATGAAAATAAATCAGCATTGTGATGGGCCCGTAACGATAATTTACGATACTCGTAATAAATAATTCTTAAACGTAGGCATAATTTTTAATAATATTTTTAACGCATAAGCTATCGCTCTGTTGACATTTGCGGTAGCTTTATGATATAATACTGCTTGTGGCAAAATTAAAGACGGAAAGAAGCGGTAAAGGCGCGAACATAAGAGCAGAAAGAGAGTACGCAAAAATGATAGGCGTAAAATCTCCGACTACGCTTACGAAAGCCCAACTTGATGAGGCTGTACGTCAGCGCGAAATAGAATTAGGCATAATCAAAGAAAGGCATAACCTTTATGATTACGCCCCTTTTGAGCGCGCTTCGCTCGCTCCGCAAGCAGAAACGTCTGCAACGATAAAACTTTATTCGGGATATTTCATGCCTTTCCCCGAAGGCGACGGCGCGCTCCGTAGAGATCCGTATAAAAATACGCCCGAAACGGATGCTTACGTTTCTCTTTATCTTGCAAAAACGTATAACCTGAAAAAAGGGGATAGAGTATCGGGTACTGCGCTCAGAGCAGAATGTAACAGAGTCCGCGTAATGAAAAAAATCCGCTATGTGAACGAAGATACGCTCAAATATCCTATCTTGCGTTTTGAAGATATTCCCACCATCGTTCCGTCAAAGCGTATTCGTATGTCGGGCAATAACGCGCTTATAGGCGTTATTCAAGACATCGTCGGACTTGTATGCGGTCAATCGCTTTGCATAAAAGGAGTGGACGATAATAACGAAACGATAGGTTACTCAATTGCCGAAGTCCTCAATGGTTTATGTACCACTTTTAACGGCGAAGTATTCGCAATAATCGAAAATATGCCCGAAAAGGCAAACGCTATTTTGTCGCAAATCGTCAATCCCGAAACGACTATCGTAAACGGCGATAGAAAAGAATATTCAATGCTTTTGGAACTTGCGAAACGCGTGGTTGAACGTGGCGAGAACGCCGTTATCGTAGCGTACGCTCCTACCGTTGACTTGACTTGGCTTACGAGCCAGGCTCGCGCAACGGAAAACGCTTCTCTTACCGTAATTGCCGTGGGACAGTCGCTGTCCTCAGATGCAGAGCTTACTTTCAGCGGAGAAAAAATTCTCGCCCAGAGTATTATTCGGTCGAAAGGTGTGAAAACAGAAAGGGAAAATAAGGTAATGAAGATCATAAAAAATCTTTGTGATGGAACGCCTGACGAGCTTCTTTCTGCATTTACGGAGAAAAACGCATGAGCAAAATATCATATCTTGGCGATAAGTACACGCATACCTTCGTAGCAGGTGAAAAAATCCGCGATAAAAACGATGAACTCTTGGGATATAAGACTATTCGCGCTTCTCTCGACGCCGTCATAAACGGCGAAACTGATTACGTAATTGCTCCGATTGAAAACTCGTGTGGCGGAAGCGTAGCGGATACGTTGGATGCGCTGTGGTCTATGCCCTTATATATAGTGAAGGAAACCGTTCTTGCAGTACCGCAAAATCTTATCTGTTATAAGGGAGCAAAGAAAGAGGATATTCGCGTTATTTATTCGCATCCGCAAGCAATATCTCAATGCAACGATTATTTGCAAGCGAATTTTGCAGACGCAGATATTATAGCGACTTCGAGTACCGCCACCGCTCTCTCTTTCGTTAAAGATAAAACTGTGGGCGCAATCGCAAGAACGACTGCGCTCGGCACGGAAATTCTTGAAGAAGAAATTGAAGACGTGAAAAACAATTCCACCCGTTTCGTACTGCTTTCTACTGAGCCGTCAAAAACGGGCAATAAGTGTAGCGTGGTTTTTGAAACACGCAACACACCGGGCGCGCTTGTACAAGCGCTCGGCTTGTTTGAAAGCGTAGGCTTGAATATGACGAAAATTGAATCACGTCCGCACAAATCAATGCTTGGAAGATATATTTTCTTCGTGGATTTTGACTTTGGTGATGACGAGGAACGTCTTTCAAAAATTCTCGGACTGCTCGCGCAATCAACGCTCGCGATGAAATTTTTGGGAAGATATTCGTCAGTAAAATAAAACAGTAAATATTTATTGCAAGTTTTTTATTTTTGCAATAAGGAGACATAATGGGTATTATAAAATGGATTCTCGGCGGAGATAACCGTCGACACATCAAGAAAATCAGCAAAATCGTTGAAAAGATCAACGCGCTTGAACCTAAGTTTCAAGCAATGAACGACGCTGAACTTAAAGACATGACCGCGCAGTTTAAGCAAAGACTTGCCGGCGGAGAAACTCTGGACGATATTCTTCCCGAGGCATACGCCGTAGTCCGCGAAGCTTCTAAGCGCGTAATCGGACTTCGTCATTACGACGTGCAGTTGATGGGCGGTATCGTTCTTCATCAAGGACGTATCGCAGAGATGAAAACGGGTGAAGGTAAAACTTTGACCGAAACTTTGCCTGCGTATCTTAACGCGCTTTCGGGCAAGGGCGTTCATATCGTAACCGTCAACGACTATCTTGCAAAGCGTGACGCCGAGTGGATGGGTAAGATTCCCAAGTTCCTTGGTATGACGGTTGGCGTAGTATATCCTCATCAGCCGAGAGAGGAAAAGCAAAATGCGTACGCATGCGACATTACGTACGGAACGAATAACGAGTTCGGTTTCGACTATCTGCGTGACAATATGGTCGTTTATGAGAATCAGAAGATGCAGAGAGGACACTCTTTCTGTATCGTCGACGAGGTTGACTCGATTCTTATCGACGAAGCGAGAACTCCTCTTATCATAAGCGGTAAGGGCCAAGAAAGTAGTTCGCTTTATCAGTCCTGCCAACGTTTCGTTCGCAGACTCAGAGAGTCTACCAACGTTGACGAAGAGGGTAAACCCCTTAATCCCAACGAAGAAGCGGACGGCGACTACGAAATCGACAAGAAAAAACGCGCTATTACTTTGACGCTGAACGGTATTATCCGCGCAGAAAGAGATTTCGGCATCGAAAACCTTGCAGATGCCGAGCATAGCGAACTTAACCATTATATCAATAACGCTCTCCGCGCGAACTATATTATGAAAAAAGACGTTGACTATATCGTAAAAGACGGCGAAATAGTTATCGTTGACGAGTTCACGGGACGTCTTATGCCCGGCCGTCGTTATAGCGACGGTCTCCATCAGGCGATTGAGGCGAAGGAAAACGTAAAGATTCAGGGCGAAAATATGACGCTTGCGACCGTTACGTTCCAGAATTATTTCCGTCTTTATACCAAACTTTCGGGTATGACGGGTACTGCAAAGACCGAAGAAACCGAATTTAAGGGTATTTACGGTCTGGACGTAGTGATAATTCCTCCCAATATTCCTTCAAGAAGAAAGGACGAAACGGATAAGGTCTTTGCTTCCGTTGATGCAAAACTTCGTTCCGTCGTAGACGATATTGAAGAGTGTACGGGTAGAGGACAGCCCGTTCTCGTTGGTACTACCAACGTTGAAAAGAGTGAAGAACTCTCAAAAATGCTCCGTAAACGTAAGATTATTCACAACGTACTCAACGCAAAGAATCACGAAAAGGAAGCGGACATAGTCGCTCAGGCAGGTCGTTTCGGCGCGGTAACAATCGCTACCAACATGGCAGGCCGTGGTACGGACATACTTCTTGGCGGTAACGCAGAATATCTCGCGCGTGGCAAAATGAAGAAAGAAGGCGTGCCTGAAGAAATTATCGAAATGGCAGTTTCTCATATGACCATAAAGCCGGAAGATATATTCAATATCCCCAGCGCAGAAAGAAATGCCTCGGGTACGGAAGTTCTTGCAGCGCGCGAAACTTATAAAAAGTATCATAAGGAATTCAAGGCTCAGACGGACGCCGAAAAAACGGAAGTTGAAGCGGTAGGCGGTCTTCGTATAATCGGTACCGAGCGTCACGAATCCCGTCGTATAGACAACCAGCTTCGCGGTCGTGCAGGACGTCAGGGTGATCCCGGTTCGTCCGTATTCTATCTTTCCGTTGACGACGAAATGATTAAACTTTTCGGCGGTGAAAGAATTAAACGCCTCGTCGAATATATTTCGGGTGAAGACGAAAGACCCATTGAATCTCGTATGCTTACAAGCGCGATTGAAATGGCGCAGAAGCGTTTGGAGGGTATCAACTACAGCAGACGTCTTAACGTCCTTGAATACGACAACGTAATGAACACTCAGCGTAAGATTATTTACGAGGAGAGAAATAAAGTTCTTCGTGGCGACAGCGTACACGCCCAGATCGTCAAGATGATTGAAGATCAGGCTCGATTAGTGGCAAAGAAGCATACTAATCCCAAGACGGACTGGACGGAGTGGGATAACGAGAACCTTAACAAAGACATTGCTCAACAGCTTGCAATCGTTCCCAAAGGTTCGGTATATTTCAGCGACACCGTGCTTTCATCACTCTCTTACGAAGAATTATCGGATCAACTCGTCAATAGCGTTCTCGCTCGCTTTAACGCTATTTGCGAGCAGGCAGAAGAACTTGGATTCAATATGCCCGAGTTTGAACGCAACCTTTTCCTTCGCATTATAGACAAACAGTGGACGGCGCATATTGACGAAATGGACGATCTCCGTCGTAACGTAGGACTTTACGCTTACGGTCAGCAAAATCCCGTAATGGTTTATAAGAAGGAAGGTTACGATATGTTCCGCGATATGATAGGCCGTATACAAGAACACGTCGTAGGCAATCTTACCCATATCTCGGCAATCAAACGCGACGAAAAGGTACAGCGCCGTAGCCAGGCGGTAGAAGAAACAAACGCTCGCCGTGACGACGGTTCGAAGTTTACAGAAACGAAAGAAACTATCGTAAAAGGTAAAGTTCCTTCAAGAAACGAGCCTTGTCCTTGTGGCGCATGTTGGCCGGACGGTACTCCCAAAAAATATAAGGATTGTTGCGGAAAGTAATGCTTGTTGATGATCTTAAAATAAAAATAAAGGAATTGAGGGTTAAGTTTGACGGGATTGAAGAGTCCGCCGACTTGCCCTCTTTAACCGCAAAATTTGACGAGCTCAGAAAGAAGCAGGAAGATCCTGACTTATACTCCGACTTAAAGCGCGCGGAACAGATTAACCGCGAAGCCAAGAACGTAGGCGATAAACTCAATTCGATTCTGAAAATGAAAACGGATTTGACCGACCTTGACGGTTTGCTTGAAATGGCGGAAATGGAAGGTGACGAAGCATCTTTGCAGGAAGTTGCTGATGACCTCGAAAAACTCGTTGAACCGCTTGAAATTCTTCACGTGCAATCGTTGCTTAAAGGGGAGTATGACGGTTATAACGCGATCATTACCCTGCATGCAGGAGCAGGCGGAACGGAAGCGCAGGACTGGACGAGCATGCTTTATAGAATGTATCAGATGTTCTGCGACAAAATGGGTTACGCTTATGAAGAACTCGACTTTTTGCCGGGTGATGAAGCAGGTATAAAGGCGGTTACTTTCAAAGTCAGCGGTGAAAACGCCTACGGTTATCTCAAAGCGGAAAAGGGCGTGCATCGACTCGTTCGTATTTCGCCGTTTGATTCCAATGCCCGTCGTCATACTTCGTTCGCCAGCCTTGAAGTAATGCCCGAGATTGAAAACGACACTGACATTAAGGTAGAAGACAAGGACCTTCGTATTGACACGTATCGCAGTAGCGGAGCAGGCGGTCAGCATATCAACAAAACGGACTCAGCCGTCCGCATAACCCATATTCCTACAGGTATCGTAACTTCTTGTCAGACTCAACGCAGTCAAACGCAGAACAGAGAATACGCAATGAGAATGCTGATCAGTAAACTCGTTGAACTTCGTTTACAGGAACAGTTGGCAAAAGCGCAGGACATCAAAGGTGAACTCAAAAAAATCGAGTGGGGCAGTCAGATACGCTCGTACGTATTCTGTCCGTATACAATGGTGAAAGATCATCGTACGGGTTATGAAACGAGCAACATACAGGCAGTCATGGACGGAAACGTATTTGATTTCATTTGCGATTATTTAAGAAAATCATAAAAAGGACGAACGGGTATTATATCCGTTCGTTTTGACAGTAAGTAAGAAATGTTGAAGTTTAAGAAAATCACGGATATCAAGGACGTTAAGATTATCGAAAGATATACGTCACAAACGGATAGTCATTTTTCAAATATGATAAATTCCGTATTTTTCGCATGGACGAAGGTGTATCCGAAAGAGTATTGCATATATAACGGCGCTTTGATAATAAAAGAGTTTGATTACCGAAATGACAATTCTTGCGAGTTTTATCTTCCGATAGGTAAAAACGCCCTCGGCGCGATAAAAAAAATCGTCGAATACGCGCAAAAAGAAAACAAAGATCTCGTTTTTTCCTGTCTTACGGAAGAAAATATCGAGATGCTTTCGTCAAAGTTTCCCGTTACGGAAAGGGGATATGACAGACGTTGGAGCGATTATATTTATCTTGCCGAAGATATGCGTACTTTTAAGGGCAAGAAATACGCAGGTCAGCGCAATCATATAAATAAATTCGAGAAACTTTACGGCTCGTACGAGTATAAAGTTATGACCAAAGAAAGTATACCCGAAGTGCTGGACTTTCTCAGAGAGTTCGGTAAGTATCGCGAGTTCGTAAGTGAAAGCGAAGTGGTTGAATATAAACTTTGCTTTGATATTATAAACAATATGTTTGAACTCGGTATGGTAGGCGGATATATCGTGAACAATGGAAAAATCGTCGCAATATCCGTTGGAGAAGTTCGTAACGATATGCTTTATATCGCGATAGAAAAAGCCAGCCGTTTTCACGAGGGCGCGTATCAGGTTATGGTACGGGAATTTGCCCGTCACAATACGGGGGATTTCGTAAAATATATTAACAGAGAAGACGATTCAGGCGACGAAGGATTGCGTACGTCAAAACTTCAATATAAACCGATTGAAATAAAGCACAAACATTTTTTGAAAATCGGAACGTTATTCGAAAGATTTGTTTATCCCGTTGAAATCCATGGAAGTTCCGTCTATCTTGACGATATTACGGAAGAAGACGGCGAAAATTTTCGACGATTGTGCGCGGATGAAAGGAATAACGTATATTGGGGTTACGATTATAAGTCAGATGAGAAAGCAAGCGCCACGGCCGAATATTTTCTTGGCTTTGTCAAACGCATGATAAAGAAAAAAGAAGAATACTCGCTTGCAGTACGTTATGAAGATAAGTTTATTGGCGAAGCCGTATTTCACGGGTTTGATTATTATGGCGGAGTAGAATTGGGCGTAAGAATATTGCCCGAGTATCAAGGTAAAAACTTAGGCGTATCAATCGTAACCGCTATGGTAGGCTACGCAACACGTCGCTTAAACGCTTCTGAAATAAGAATGAAGTGTTATCATGAAAACGTAGCCTCCGCAAAAATGATTAAGGGAGCAGGATTCAGAAAAGTACGAAGTGACGATAAATATCATTATTACAGAATAAAATTTTACAAGAATAATATTTCTCATAATAACAAAACATAGTCATAACGGCTATGTTTTTGTCGTTAAAGGAGAAAGTATGACAAAGAAAAATATTACGTTCATCGTGGTTTGTTCTATCGTTACGGCAGTACTGACGGCGCTTGCGATAGGAGTAAATCTCATGGTGACGGTTTTCGCTCCCACTTTTTCCAACGTACTCGGTTGGGGCGTGGGCGAAACGGAAGTAATAAAAGCGGAAGGAACGGAAAATTGGGATACCGATTATTATTCGCCCTCGTTTAAGTCTTTGGAAGAGTCGGCCAAAAACGGCGCGCGTGTCACGGAAGAGATTTGCTCGGAAGGCTTCGTTTTGTTAAAAAATAAAAACGGCGCGCTTCCGCTTCCTTCTTCAACGGTAATTGCGCCGATAGGCAGAGGCTCGGTAGATGCGGTTTACGGCGGTAGCGGTTCGGGAACGGTAGACCTTTCGCGTTGTATTACAGCGGTAAGCGGAATTAAGAACGCAGGATTTACTGTAGACGAAAACGTTACGAACTTTTTTGCGAACAATTACAGTAATTACGACAGATGTAAAATAGTAATGGATAATTATGACGGCTCGACTTTCTTTATAGGCGAGATTCCCACTTCGGATTATACGTTTACGCCGGTATCTACGCAAGTAGCGGTAGTGTTCATAACCCGCGGTGGCGGAGAAGGTTGGGATTTGTCTACCGACTTAAAACGCGATATGAATACGTCAGCGTCACAGTCGGCAATAAATAACAATGCAAACACGTCAAAAGAAGTAAAAGGATATTTAGACGGTCAGCACCAACTGGAACTTTCAGCTGAAGAAAAGGGAATGATTAAGTTCGCGAAGAATAACTACGCCAAGACCGTCGTAGTAATAAATTCTTCCAATATCATAGAAGCCGGACCTCTTGAAGATAACGGCGAATACTCTGCGGATGCTATTCTTTGGGTGGGCGGTCCGGGCGAAAGCGGTTTTAATGCGCTCGGCAAAATTCTTTCAGGCGAGGTAAATCCAAGCGGACGTACGGTAGATACTTGGTCGCGTGATTTCACGAAAGATCCGACTTTCCCGAATAACGGCGTATTTCGTTACGACGGTATTACAGAAGCGGACGTAGCAAAGGGTAATTCTTCTGACGTAGGAGCATACTTTACGCAGTATGAAGAAGGTATTTACGTTGGGTATAGATATTATGAAACGGCGTCCACAGAAGGATATATAAATTATGATGAAGCCGTAGTATATCCGTTTGGTCATGGACTCAGTTATACAGAGTTCAGCCAGAAAATAACGGATTTTAACTCCTTTGGTGATGAAATAAGGATTACCGTTGAGATTGAGAATACGGGAAGTGTCAGCGGAAAATCCGTCGCGCAGGTTTATTGTACGCCACCGTATAATAGGGGCGGTATAGAAAAGTCTTCCGTAGTACTCGTTGGCTTTGCAAAGACGAAAACGCTTGGCGCAGGAGAAAAAGATACCGTTACTATCGTAGTGCCCAAGGAAGAACTCGCTTCGTACGACTATAAAGGCATAAAAGCGCGTGGTGGGGGATACGTCCTTGAAAGTGGCGAATATGAAATATCTATCCGCCAAAACTCTCACGACGTGATTGAAAAGCGTTCTTTTACGCAGAGTGGCGATATAATTTATGACGAGAATAACGCTCGAAAATCGGACGAGAAATCAGCAAGCAATCGCTTTGACGATATTTCGGAAATGTTTAAAGATTCACCCACGACGGGTTATGCGCGGAATATGAGCAGAGCGGATTTTGCAGGTACTTTCCCAACACCGCCAAGCGTAGAAAATAAAGATTTTGATCCAACCTACGTTAATTTTCAAACTGCTCAACAAAACGGCGGAAAAACAGTCAAAGCAGGTCTTGCGCCTTTTGACGTAAATACCGATCCAGCGCTTGGTAATGTGACGACGAGTAAAATATACGAATCGGTTGCTCCGACTGTAGGTGGCGGTACAGGGCTTAGCCTGATAGACCTTAGAGCTAAAAATTTTAATGACAGCGCGTGGAGTTTACTTCTCGATCAACTCGTGAAAGGAGACTACGACTCCGCCACCCTCAACGCATCTGCATATAATACCGCAGAAATTAAATCAATCGGCAAACCCCGTACCAGCGATCCCGACGGACCGCAGGGAATAAGTTCGCTGTTCGGTAAAACGGGCTGTTGCGGATATATGAGCGAAGTCGTTACTGCATCGACCTGGAACGTGGAAATGGCGCGTAAAATGGGTGTCAGCGTAGGTGAAGAATCATTTCAGTACGGGAGTAGCGGTTGGTACGCTCCTGCTGCAAATATGCATCGCAATCCTTTCGGCGGAAGAAACTTTGAGTATTACAGCGAGGACGGATTACTTGCAGGAAAGATGGCGCAGGCTTGTATAGAAGGCGCGGCAGAAAAGGGAGTATACGCATATTTCAAACACTTCTCGCTTAACGATACCGAAGTTAAGCGTGTAGACAATAATTGCATTTGGGCGAACGAGCAGGCTATTCGTGAAATTTATTTACGGCCCTTTGAAATAGCCTTAAAACGCGCTACCGTTCGTGATAAGTATATAAGCGATAATCAAGGAACGGTCGCTTACGTTGAGAGAAAGGCGGGAACGGCGGTTATGAGTTCGTTTAACCGTATTGGTACGACTTGGGCAGGCGGACATTATGGGCTTATGACGGAAGTTCTTCGTGGCGAGTGGGGATTTGACGGTGTGGCAATTTCCGACTTCAATCTTTATCCGTATATGAACGCCGATCAAGGTATGCGAGCGGGCACGGATATGCAACTTTCTTTCGCAGGATATTGCAATTTCAGCGATACCGAATCTCCAACGGCTATGCACGCCATCAGGCGGGCTATCCACAGAATGAGTTACGCCGTTGCAAACTCAAATAAGATGCAAGGCGCAGCGCCCGGTTCGACCTTTAAGTACCATCTTCCTGCGTGGCAGATGTGGTTTATCGTATTGGACGTAATTCTTTACGCAGGCGCAGTAATAACGCTGATTGTTCTTGTTACAAAACTCCTTCGTGACAAAAGAAAATCCGAATAATATAAAATCGCAGGGTAATTGAAATGCCTTGCGATTTTTCTTGACAAATATTTTGCTTGTGTTATAATACGAACGTAAACGCATAATACTGAATAAAATGATAAAGCATATAAAGGAGAAAGTATGAACGGAACGGTAATGACTATAATCGGTTTTTCGATTTTATTCGTTATGACAACGGCAGGCTCTGCGCTCGTATATATCTTTAAGTCAAATTCGCCCAAAGCCACGACTTTGTTTCTCGGTTTTGCATCAGGAATAATGATTTCTGCTTCCGTTTGGTCGTTATTGATACCTTCTATTGACCAGGCAAAAGAAATTATGGGCGAGAACTTAGCCTTTTTGCCGGCTGTTATAGGTTTTATTCTGGGTGGATTGTTCCTCGTGCTTCTGGATAAAATCGTACCGCATTTTCATAGCGCTACGGGAGAAGAAGAGGGAATAAAAACGAGTATGAGCAAGCCTATGAAAATGTTGCTTGCCGTTACTTTGCATAATATTCCCGAAGGTCTTGCGGTAGGGTTTGCCTTCGGCGCCGCTTCAACCACGGGAGATCCAACGGCGTACGTTTCTGCGCTTGGTCTGGCTATCGGTATCGGCTTGCAGAATTTCCCCGAAGGCGCGGCAGTTTCTTTGCCCATGCACTCGTCACTCGGCAGTAAGCATAAAGCGTTTGCCTGTGGCGCGTTCAGCGGTATAGTAGAACCCGTATTTGCCGTCGTGGGATTCTTTCTCGCTTCTGCGCTTACAATTGCGCAACCGTGGTTACTTGCTCTTTCGGCAGGAGCGATGGTGTTTGTGGTCGTCGAAGATCTTATTCCCGAAGCGCACTTTGGCGATCATCCGCATCTTGGTACGTGGGGAATAATGATCGGTTTTGCGGTAATGATGGTTTTAGACGTGGCGCTTGCTTTTTAAGATTATAAGGAGTTACTAATGAAAATAAGATTTAATGAAGATGAAGAAATCGTTCGCAGAATAAAGGAAGGGCTTAAAGCCAAGGACGGATATTGTCCTTGTCGCATACCCCGTACTCCCGAATACAAATGTATGTGCAAAGAATTTCGCGAGCAAATAGCAGATCCCGAATTTGAGGGATACTGTCATTGTCTGCTGTACTATAAGGAAAAGTAATCAATCTTTAAAGAACTGCGCGTTATATAAAACGCTGGGATGATTGGGGCGGAGAGCAGTTGCCAACTCGTGATACTTTTTTGCCCGATCCTTTTCGCCTAATCTATAATAACAGCAACTAAGCTCGACGTAAGGCACGAAGTCCATACATTCGGGGCGTCTGAATATGCCCGGAACTCCGCCTTCACAGCACAGCGCGGCTTGATACCAGAACGCCGATTGCCTGTCGTCACGTACGGCAAAAAGGCTGGCAAGTTTGCATATGGTTTCTGCTCTCGGCGCGCCGAAATTAAAGGCATGGCACAGCGCGATTACAGCGTCGTTTGTCTGACCGAGCGCAGAGTAACAATCTGAAAGAGTTTCGGATGCTTCAACGCCGGTTACGCCTTCCGCCGTCATCAAACAGTCTTTAAGGACGTGAATGGCGTCAGAGTAAAGTCTGTTATCGGCAAGCTCCCGACCGTAATACAGTTTATTCCTGCTATCCAGCGTTGCGCCCTCGGACAATTTTTTTTGATAAATGCGAAGATTTCGCCACGGATCGCCCGGTTTAAGTTTTGCATGGTCAATCTCCACGTCCGAATAAATAATTCGCCCGAAAGGTGGTATGCATTCGTGAATAAAACCCACCCAGGTCGGATTATATTCCCTCTTCATTATACGCTCACGATAAAATGAGAAGGCAGGAGCGCCGTCATTTGCGCGAGCCGTGACGTATTTACACATAACCGTATCTGCAATTTCGCCGTAAGGCTTATTTTTAATATCGAGAATTTTTTGGACGTTTTCATCGGTGATTATATCGTCGGCGTCCAGCCACATAACGAGTGGTTTTGTTGCCTTGGAAAACGCAAAGTTACGGGCGGCGGAAAAATCGTCAATCCACTCAAAATCAAACACGTGGTCGGTGAATCGCTGACAAACCCTTTTCGTTCCGTCCTCAGAACCGGTGTCCACGACGATTATTTCGTCTGCAAACTTTTCCGCAATCGAAAGGCATCTTCCAATAACGCTCTCTTCGTTTTTTACTATCAAACATAAAGATAATTCCGTCATATTAGCGAGTATATGACGGACGCGTAAAAAATAGAATTAAAGCAAAAAAGTTGCTCCATATAGTTAACAAAAAGACTGAAAAAAGTATAATATGATATTGACAAGTAAAGACCTTCAAAAAGGGAGTAGAAAGCATTTTAATAAATGTGCGTTCGATCGTCAATACAGTATGTCGCATACTCGGTCACGCTTAAATTTCAAGACTTTTTATCTGAATGAACAATTCGATAAAAGGTCTTTATATTTAGGAGGATTGAAATGACATTTTTGAACGTATTTTTACTTGTTTTGGGTATGGTGTTACTGATTAAAGGCGCAGATTTTTTCGTAGACGGATCAAGCAGAATTGCCAAAGCCATGAAAATCCCCCCGCTTATTATAGGTCTGACGCTTGTTTCAATGGGCACGAGCGCCCCCGAAGCATCGGTCAGCATTAACGGCGCCATTACCGGCTTAAACGATATTGCGATCGGAAACGTAGTAGGATCGAATATTTTCAATACGCTTTTCATACTTGGCGTAAGCGCGACAATAATACCGCTCTTTATCAGTAAAGATATGAAAAGGTACGATATACCGATCATGATTGCGGTTTATCTCGTCTTACTGTTGTTTTCATTTGTGATTTCACCGTTTATAATTGAACTGTTCGAGTCAATACTTCTTATCGTACTGTTCGTGGGTTATATGGCGTTTCTTATAGTCAGAGCCAAGAAAACGGCTAAACTTGAGCCCATGCAGGAGGAAAAGGAAGAAAAGAAACGTCCGCTGTGGCTCAGCATTATCTTCACAGTAGTCGGACTAGCGGGCGTAATTTTCGGTGGTGACCTCGTCGTTAATAACGCTTCCGTAATCGCGCAGGCGCTCGGCATGAGCGAATCGCTCGTAGGACTTACTATCGTTGCTGTGGGAACTTCTTTGCCTGAGCTCGTAACCAGCGTCGTGGCTTCAATTAAGAAAGAGAACGATATTGCCGTAGGTAACGTAATAGGTTCCAATATCTTCAACGTAATCTTTATTCTCGGCGTGTCATCTACGATAAACAATCTCACACTTACAATGGACGGAATGCTCGATATGCTCGTAATGCTCGGCTCCGGCATGATAATATTCTTTATTTCGTTATTCTCGAAAAAGATGACAAGATGGCAGGGAATAGTAACGTTGTTGCTTTACGTTGGCTATCTTGCATATATAATAATAAGAAACTATATGGTTATTTAAGATGGAAAAGAAAGAAAAAACACCGATAAATTTAAAACCATTGAACTTTCTCGGGCTCTTGATTGCAGGTACGATTAACGCAATCGGCGTCTGCTTGTTTCTCGCTCCGCTTAATATATACGACGGAGGGCTTTCTGGTACTTCGGTGCTCGTTGGAAAATTTACACCGCCGTTTCTGCCTATGTCGGTGTTTCTTATCGTGCTGAACTTTCCGTTTTATATTATCGGTCATAAAAAGATTGCAAAAGAGTTTTTGATTTACTCATTGTTTGCAATCGGCGTATACTCTTTGGCTGCTTTTCTCATTAACGGCGTAATCTTTTCTGACTTTTTCTCAAATAACCCCAGTATTTCTCCCGTCGTAGGTACAGATACCGTACTCGGTTCGTTGTTCGGTGGACTACTTTCGGGCGTGGGTAGCGGTCTGGTAATGCGTTTCGGAGGAGCGTTGGACGGCGTTGAAGTAATGGCGCTCCTGTTTCATAAAAGACTCGGAATCACAGTCGGTACTTTTGTTATGATGTATAACGCCGTACTGTTCGTAACCGCTGCCTTGATTTTTCAATCTTGGGTTCTTCCACTTTATTCAATTGTAGCATACTTCATCGGATTGAAAACCATTGACTTTATCGTAGAAGGGTTGGATAAGGGTAAAGCCGCATTGATTATTACGGAAAACGCAGAAGCCCTTGCCTCAGCGCTTTCCGAAGAATTTAAGCGTGGTATAACGCTTATTGATGCAAAGGGATATTATTCAGGTACGGACAAAGAAGTGTTATACATTGTAGTAAACCGCTTTGAAATCACTAAGCTTAAAGAAATCGTTAGCAGGCTCGACAAAACGGCGTTCGTTTCCATAATGGAAGTTAGCGAAATTCTAGGCGCAAGTAAAATGTACAGAAAATAATAGATTCAGGGAATAAAGGAAAAAAGGACTTGACGTTGTCAAGTCCTTTTTCATTATTTATGAGTTGAATGACTTAGTACATACCGCCCATGCCACCGCCCGCGGGAGCGGCAGGCTCGGGAGCAGGGATATCCGTTACTATACTTTCCGTCGTAAGGAGAGTACCTGCTACGCTGGATGCGTTCTGAAGCGCGCTTCTCGTTACTTTCGTGGGATCGAGAATACCTGCGTCAACGACGTCGCAATATTCGTCCTTCAAAGCGTTATAACCGAAGTTAGCCTTCTTCTTGGAAAGAATAGTATTTACAACCACGCCACCGTCCACGCCTGCGTTGGAAGCGATCTGGCGGATAGGCTCTTCAAGAGCGCGGAGCACGATAGACGCGCCCGTTTTTTCGTCGCCTTCGAGAGTCTTAATAAGGTTCTTAACGGCAGGGATAGCGGAGAGCAGGGCAACGCCACCGCCGGGAACGATACCTTCTTCTACTGCGGCGCGGGTAGCAGCGAGAGCATCTTCAATGCGGAGTTTCTTTTCCTTCATTTCCACTTCGGTAGCAGCGCCAACGCCGATTACGGCAACGCCACCTGCGAGTTTAGCGAGTCTTTCGGAAAGTTTTTCCTTGTCATAATCGCTCGTCGAAACTTCGATTTGCGCTCTGATCATCTTTATGCGGTCTTTAATCTTATCCGAACTGCCTGCGCCTTCAACGATAGTGGTGTTTTCTTTGTCAACGCGGATTTGCTTTGCTCTGCCGAGCATATTAAGCTTTGCTTCTTTGAGTTCCAAGCCCGTTTCTTCGCTGATAACCGTACCGCCCGTAAGAATAGCGATATCTTGAAGCATTTCCTTTCTTCTGTCGCCAAAGCCGGGTGCTTTGACTGCAACACAGTTAAACGTTCCGCGAAGCTTGTTGACTACGAGAGTTGCAAGGGGTTCGCTTTCAATGTCCTCAGCGATAATCATAAGCTTGAGATTATTCTGAATAACCTGTTCGAGAATAGGAAGAAGTTCCTGAATATTACTGATTTTCTTATCGGTTATAAGAATAGCAGGGTTGTCGAATACACACTCCATCTTGTCGGTATCGGTTACCATATAACTTGACGCGTATCCTCTGTCAAACTGCATACCTTCAACAACGTTAAGAACGGTATCCATGGTTTTGGATTCTTCTACGGTAATAACGCCGTCTTTGCCCACTTTTTCAAAAGCGTCGGCAATAAGCGTACCTACGTTGTCGTCGCTTGCCGAGATACTTGCAACCTGCTGAATAGCGGTTTTTGAATCCACTTCCTTGGAAATACTTTTAAGATAAGCTACTGCGGTCTCGGTAGCGGAAGTGATACCCTTTTTGATAATCATAGGGTTCGCGCCTGCCGCAACGTTTTTAAGCCCTTCGCGAACGATAGCCTGCGCAAGAACGCAAGCGGTAGTGGTGCCGTCGCCGGCAACGTCGTTAGTCTTGGTAGAGACTTCCTTTACGAGTTGCGCGCCGAGGTTTTCAAACGGATCTTCGAGTTCGATTTCCTTGGCGATAGTAACGCCGTCGTTGGTGATAAGGGGAGCGCCGTATTTCTTATCGAGAACTACGTTTCTTCCTTTCGGACCAAGCGTGATTTTTACGGTATTTGCGAGAATATTAACGCCTGCTTCGAGAGCCTTTCTGGCGTCTTCTCCGTGTTTGAGTTGTTTAGCCATTATTTATCTGTCTCCTTAAATCAATCTACGATAGCGAGAATATCGCTCTGGCGAAGAATAAGAACTTCTTCTCCGTCAATTTTGAACTCCGTACCTGCGTATTTTGAGCAAAGCACTTTATCGCCTACCTTAACGGTCATAACGACTTCTTTGCCGTCGATATTACCGCCGGGACCTACGGCTACTACTTCCGCTATTTGCGGTTTTTCCTGATCTTTTGCAAGCAAAACGATACCACTCTTGGTGGTTTCTTCGTTGTCAATCTGCTTGACTACTACTCTGTCGAATAAAGGTTTAATTGCCATTTTTTGCCTCCTGATTACTATCCAATTTTATATTTTTATTATCGTTTTGTCAAGCGTTATTTGTACAATATCTTGTACATCTGCGCTTTATGTGTCGAAAAGTTTGACTTTCTTTGACCTTTGATAGCCGTATTATAATACCTCGTTTTTCGTTTGTCAAGAGAAATTTAGTAAAAAATAGAAAATATTTGAAAATTTGCTTGATAGGGAAGAGTATATTTGCTATAATATATAGGAAAATAACGCCAAGGAGTAATAATGGAAAAGTTTGATAAATGGGATAAAAGATTTATGGATCTTGCCGAAACGGTAGGTTCGTGGAGCAGTTGCTATCAGGAAAACAGACATATCGGCGCTGTAATCGTAAAGAATAAGCGTATTATGACGACGGGGTATAACGGCGCGCCCAGCGGTATAGAAAGTTGCAGGGATAAAGAAAGTTGCCTTCGCCGTGAAATGAATATTCCAAGCGGTACCCGTCACGAACTTTGTTACGCCGTTCACGCGGAGCAGAACGCAATAGCGCAAGCGGCAAAAATGGGCATCAATATTGAAGGGGCAACTCTTTATTGTACTCATCAACCTTGCATAATTTGTACGAAAATTATTATAAACGCAGGAATATCGAGAGTAGTATATAAGTATGGTTACCCCGATGAATTTTCACTCAGACTTCTCGGCGAAGCGGGAATAACCATTGATAAAATGCCCGAAGAATAATAAATGTTTTATAGTTATAGTTTAGAACGATTTCTTTATGAAGTCGTTCTTTTTTTGTCTGAAAATTTTTTGAAAAATTTATGAAAAATTATTGACAATTCAAAAAAATAATGGTAAACTAAAGTCAAAGGTCAAAGATAGTCAAACTTTATTGACCTAACTAACGAAAAAATCCACTCCCGTATAGACGGGGAAGGAGAAAATAGTATGGCAAACATAAGCGACGTGATCGAAAGATTTTTAATAGAAATGATGGCGGAAGATAATTTTGTCAGTATAAGCAGAAACGAACTTGCGAATTATTTTTCCTGCGCGCCCAGTCAGATAAATTACGTACTTACGACAAGATTTACGCCTGCGAGGGGGTTTGTGATTGAATCGCACCGAGGCGGAGGCGGTTGCATAAACCTCGTGCGCTTAAAGGCAGACAGACACGAACTTCTCGAAGAATTGCGTAATATTCCAATCAGAGAGGGGCTTTCTCAGAGTAAGGCTTTGCAATATCTTGACAGAATGATAAGCGAAAAAATTGTATCCGAACGGGAAGCGAAAATAATTTCGTCAATGATTGCAGACAAATCTTTATACGCGCCTGCTGTGGCGAAAGACTCGCTTCGCGCAGGAATAATGAGCGCGCTTGCAACACAACTTATAAAAGAAAAGGAGGGCGAATAATGCAACAGAAAATATGTGAAGACTGCGGAAAAAGACCGGCGGTATATCATATGAAAAACATTATTAACGGCGTATATACCGAGCATTATCTTTGCGCAGAGTGTAAAGAAAAAAGAGGTTTCATCACACCTGACTTCGGGCTTAATAATTTGTTTTCAGCCTTTGGAAATCCGTTCGCCACCCTTTACGGCACGCAGAACAAAAAGATAAAATGCTCCAAATGTGGATATAATATTCAGGATTTTCTCAAAAGCGGTTATCTTGGTTGCCCCGATTGTTATGAGGCGTTTTCAGAACAGATAACGCCCACGCTTGCAAAAATGCAACGTGACACCAAGCACACGGGCAAAACTCCAAAAGAGTTTTATTCGGCGGAGGATACGAAATATAACGAACTTCTTCGTCAGAGAGAAGAGGCGGTTGCAAAGGAAGATTATCTCCTTGCCGGTCGCATAAACGAAGAGATGAAGAAACTCAAAGGAGGCGCGTAATGGTAAACGACGTAATTTTATCATCAAGAGTCCGCCTTGCCCGAAATTTTGCAGGTTATCCTTTTCCGCCCTTTCTTGACAGCGAGCGTTCGTTGTCCCTCACGCAGAAGGTTTACGAATCTATGTCGAAAGGATCGGAAAGATTCTCAATCGTGCGTATATCCGATATGACGCCGTTGCAAGGCGAAGCGCTCAAAGAAATGCAACTGATAAGCGACGATTTGCTTAAAACGAATAAATATTCTGCCGTAATAGTGAATAAATCGAACGAAATCAGCGTAATGGTAAACGAAGAAGACCACGTCAGAGCGCAATGTATATTGACGGGCAATCGCTTAAAAGAAGCGTACGCGAAAATCTCCGACGTAGACGATATGATAAGTTCGGACAATAAAATAGCGTTTGATACAAAACTCGGCTATCTTACCGCTTGCGCGACCAACGTTGGTACGGGAATGCGCGCGTCCGTAATGATGTTTCTGCCCGGACTCAGCATGACCAGAACGTTAGAGAAGTGTATCGGAGAAGTTTCCCGTTTTGATATGACCGTTCGGGGTAGTAGCGGAGAAGGAACGTCGAGCGACGGATATTTGTATCAAATCTCAAACGC
>JAFXKH010000074.1 GCA_017531795.1 Clostridia bacterium | reverse complement strand
TATAAAAAAAGCGCAAAACGGAAACGAGGAGTCTAAGACTAAATTATTGGTAGAAAACTCTCCTCTGATAAAAAGTATAGTACGAAGATATCGTGGGAGAGGTATAGAGTATGAAGATCTGTATCAATTGGGGTGTATGGGTTTTCTTAAAGCCGTAAAAAACTTTACCTTTGAATTTGAGGTACGCTTTTCTACCTATGCGGTTCCTATGATTATGGGCGAAATTAAACGATATTTACGAGATGACGGGTATATAAAAATATCGCGTACAATAAAGAGCGACGCGGTTAAAATTAACGCGTACGTAGAAAAATTTCGTCAAGAAAAACAGTCGTCACCTACCGTTGACGATATAGCCAAAGAGTTTGAAATGAATCCGCATGACGTTGCTTTTGTAATGGACAGCACAAAAGTCCCGTTATCAATATATGATAATTGCGATGACGATAATAGCCGTCAGATAATAGATAAAATCCCATCGGAAGAAAATGAAAACGGAAACATAAATAAAATTTTATTGAAAGAACTTATAAGGAAATTACCCGAAAGAGAAAAGAAACTGATTATTCTCAGATATTTCAGAGGAGCAACGCAATGTGAAGTTGCAAGGCAACTTGGAGTATCTCAAGTGCAGGTGTCAAGAATTGAGAATAAAGTTATAAATATGCTGAAAGAGGAGGTTTTGAAATAATAAATACCGTACTATGTCTGACATAGTACGGTATTTATTCTTTCGCGCTTATGTGATAATAAGAGTCTTAGTATAATTTATTGATTATGCCCTTGGACGTAGCGTAAGTAATTACGTATATTTCTTTTGCCCTACATTCTTTTAAGATGCGTGAACACTCGTTCGCCGTTGCTTTTGAAGTTATTACGTCGTCCACTAAGAGAATCCTCTTCCCTCTAACGCTTGTGATGCGTTTAAATGATCCGCTAAGGGCTTTAATTCTTTCCATTCTGCCAAGTTTTGTTGCGTTCGTTTGCATATGCTTGATTTTAATAAGCGTGGGAATAACTTTGATTTTTAAGTTTTCCCCTATTCTTTCTGCGAGTAATTTGGATTGGTTATATCCGCGCTGTTTGAGTCTTTTTTTGTGTATGGGAACGTAAGTTATGAAGTCGAAATTCCAGTTCGTTTCATTGATTATTTTCGTCATATCGTCCGCCATATGTTTTGCAACGTAAAACTTTTTACCGTATTTGAGTTGCCATACGATTTTTTTAACTTTGACGTCTGAGTATGCGTATGGCGCTCTGGCAAAATCAAAGTTTAACGTGTCTTTAATTAAAAGACATTGATCGCAATATCGTTGGTAAGCGTTTGTTAAATCTGCGCCACACAATACGCAAAAATGAGATATAATCTCCGGCGCGCAATTTGGACATAATGAATTATCGGTGCGTGGAATTTCTTTATCACAAAGCAAACAGCGAAGCCCGTCCGGATAAACAAGCTTCGCTATCGTTTTTTTGAATAATTTAAACATTAGTCGTTAAAGTTTGCCACAAGTTTCGTTTCTCTGGCGATAACGACCTCTTCGTCTGTAGGCATGATAAATACTTTTACTTTGGAGTTTGGCGTTGATAACTCAACGTAATCTTTAATTTTGCAGTTATAATTGAGTTCGTTATCAAAGTCTACGCCAAGATAGGTAAGTCCGCTGAGAACTCTTTCTCTTACTTCGGGTGTATGCTCGCCTATTCCTGCCGTGAATACGATAGCGTCCACACCGTCCATTACAGCGGCGTACGCGCCTACGTATTTCTTGACTCTATAAGAGAACATATCAATTGCGAGTTGCGCTCTTGCGTTTCCTTCTTCTGCGGCGGCAATGAGATCTCTGAAGTCACTACTTACTCCGCTAATTCCCTTTACGCCACACTGTTTGTTGAGATAATTAATTGCTTTGCTCACGTCCCAGCCTTTTTTCTGGCAAAGGAATTGTACTACTGACGGATCTATGTCGCCACTTCTTGTTCCCATAATAAGTCCTTCAAGCGGTGTAAAGCCCATTGTCGTGTCCATACACTTTCCGTTCTTTACAGCAGAAAGGCTTGCTCCGTTTCCAAGATGACAAACGACGAGATTAAAATCTTTTTTCCCGATAATTTCAGCCGTTATCTCGCTTATATAATTGTGGCTTGTTCCGTGCGCGCCATAACGGCGTACTTTAAGAGTTTTATAATCCTCATAATCAATGCCATAGAGTTTTGCAACGTCGGGCATAGTGTTGTGGAAGGAAGTATCAAACACGCACACGTGAGGTACGTTAGGCATTACTTCCATACATGCATCAATTCCCATTATGCAAGCAGGCATGTGTAAAGGCGCAAGTTCAATTATGTTTTCTAATTCTTTGCGCGCTTCTGCGTCAATCAGCGTGCTTTTGGTGAAGTTTTCGCCACTTGCGACTGATCTATGTCCGACTCCTGCAATTTCGTCAGCGCTTGCGATTACGCCGTGATCGGGGTCTGTAAGCGCTTCAAGAACCATTTTTATAGCCGTTTCATGAGTGGGCATATCTTTTTCGATTATAACGTCTTTCTTTCCGCTATGTTTTAAGAAGGAATTACCGATACCGATACGATCAGCTACGCCTTTTGCAAGAACGCTTTCATCGGTCATTTCAATAAGTCTGTATTTAAGAGAAGAACTTCCTGAGTTGATTACTAATATTTTCATTATATGGTCTATCCTTTATCTTTATTTTTGAAATAGTTATTATTTTTGAGCGCCTGCCTGTAATGCGGTTACGGCAACGGTAAGAACGATATCGTCAGTACTGCATCCGCGTGATAAATCGTTAAGCGGTTTGGCAAATCCTTGACAAATAGGACCTACCGCAATAAATCCACCCAATCTTTCTGCGATCTTATATCCGATATTTCCTGCGTTTATGTCGGGGAACACGAATACGTTTGCTTGCCCTGCTATTTCGCTGTCAGGCGCTTTGATTTTCGCTACTTTAGGAACGATAGCTGCGTCAAATTGATATTCTCCGTCTATTTTTAATTCGGGCGCAAGTTCTTTTGCCTTTGCAGTCGCCTGCTGAACTTTTGTTACCGTATCATAAAATTTTGCATCGTTACCCGAACCTTTTGTGGAGAAAGAAAGCATTGCTACCTTTGGATCGAGTCCTGCAATACTTTTTGCGGTTTGCGCAGAAGAAACGGCAATTTCCGCAAGCTGTTCTGCTGTGGGACAGATATTAAGCGCGCAATCTCCAAATACAAGCGCGCCGTCGGGCGCAAATTCGTTGCCATTTTCAGGCGCAATCATAATAAAGCAACTGGAAACGATATTCGTGTTCGGAGCCGTTTTGATTACTTGGAGTCCGGGACGAAGTGTGTTCGCGGTTGAGTGGCATGCGCCTGAAACATATCCGTCTACGTCACCAGCTTTAAGCATAAGCGCGCCGAACATAGTTCTGTCTTTTGCCGCTTCAAGAGCAAGTTCGGGAGTCATGCCTTTTGATTTACGCGCCTCATATAAAATGTTGGCGTATTTTGCCGTTAATTCACTTGCTTCAGGATCGATAACGGTTACGCCTGTAAGATCTGCATCCGGTGAAATTCTCTTGCACTCGTCGTAATTTCCAACGAGAACTATTTTTGCAACGCCTTCTTTTGTGATTTGCGCTGCTGCATCAATAACTCTTTTGTCCTCCCCCTCGCAAAGTACAATCGTCTTGTTGAGTGAGGCTGCATTTTTCTTGATTTGTTCAAGCATGCTTCCCATGTGGTCTAAACTCCTTGTCTTTCTGTGAAATTTATGTTATAGTAATGATTATAAAACAATTTGCCAAAAATGTAAATTGTTTTGGCTACGTATTGGAGAAAAATATGAAAGTATGCGCAGTAATTTGTGAATTGAATCCTTTTCATAACGGTCACGAGCATATCTTCCGTGAGGCAAAAATTGCAACGGGGGCTGATTTTATAATTGCCTTGATGAGTGGTAATTTTGTACAACGCGCTGAGCCTGCGATTATGAACGAGTATTCTCGCGCTGAAGTCGCTCTGAAACTTGGCGCAGATATGGTATTAGAACTTCCGACAGTTTATTCCGTTGCTTCTGCGGATAAATTCGCGCAAGGCAGTATTGATATTATAAATTCCCTGCCTTTTGTCACGCATATTGCGCTTGGTGTTGAGTCTAAGGGTGAATTGATTACTGAAATTGCCCAAATACAGGCGAACGAACCGGAAATATTCAAAGCGAGATTGCGAGATAATCTTGATAATGGCTTACCTTATCCCAAAGCAGTCACCGTCGCTTGCGCTGACGTTTTATCGAATAAGGGCTTTGATAAGGATGCCGTTATTTCCGTTCTCCAAAAACCCAACAATAAGCTCGCTGTTGCGTATAAAAAGGCCATGATAAAAAGTGGTAGCAATTTTGTTTTTACGCCTATTTTGCGTATGGAAATTGAAGGCAGATATCAGTCGGCGAGCGTTTTACGGCAGAGATGGATAACAGACGGATTATCAGTCAGAGATTTTATACCTGATATTTCTTATAAGGCATTGTTGGATGAAAAAGGTTATGCGGTCAACTGGGATAAATACGACGCTTTGATGCTCTTTGCATTAAGAAGCGCCACTCTTGCCGAGATTTCTCAAACGCCCGATTGCGCGGAAGGAATTGAACATAAAATAAAAGAGCTTGCAGGAAAATCTGCAAGCTTCGGTGAGTTTTTGGCAGTCTTCCCTACTTCAAGATTTACAAAAAGTCGGGTTATGCGGATATGTCTGCAAACTTTACTGAAAATAAATAAAGAAATGCAAAACTCTTATTATATAAATTCAAGACTTTTGGGTGTTCGAAAAGAAGCGTTTGAGTTAATGAAAGAATTGCCTGAAAATATTATAACTAATAAAAATTCCGAAACAAATATCCTGAAGAAACATTTGAACGTATTTGACGTTGATAGGCGATCTTCTGAACTTTACGCGCTATTGTGCGGAAAAAAAGAAAATATGTTTTATCGCAAACTTGCGGTTATCAATTAAATGATATCCGCA
This sequence comes from Clostridia bacterium, assembly GCA_017531795.1. Taxonomy (GTDB): domain Bacteria; phylum Bacillota; class Clostridia; order Christensenellales; family Pumilibacteraceae; genus Protoclostridium. The sequence goes on along the minus strand of JAFXKH010000074.1, from coordinate 38,272 downwards.
AGTTCTTTTATTAACGCTTCGGTTTTTTCCCAGCCCAAGCATGGATCGGTTACGGATTTTCCGTATTCGCAACCCAATACGTTTTGATTGCCATCTTTAATATAGCTTTCCACCAAAAGACCTTTTACGACTGCGTTAAAATCTGAATATTTCATATTTTCAAAAATTTCTTTGGCTATTCTTACCTGCTCATAAGCGTTTTTGCCACTATTAGAATGGTTGGTGTCAATAATAATGGCGGGATTATTCAGCCCTTGTTTGATATATTCGTTGCTGAATCGTATTACGTCTTCGTAATGATAATTTGGTATATTATTGCCGTGAACGTTTACACTACCTCGAAGAACAGCGTGGGCGTAAGGATTTCCCGACGTTTTTACTTGATAACCGCCGTATTTGAATTCGTTCGAAATCTGCGCCGCATAAATTGAATTAAGCAAAACGCCATAACTTCCGTTCATGGGATTCTTAATGCCTACGGGAACGTCTATACCACTTGCAACAAGACGATGCTGTTGATTTTCACAAGATCTTGCTCCAATTGCGATATACGAAAGAATATCAATGACGTAATCAAGATTGTCCGGATAAAGCATTTCGTCAGCGGAGGTAAGTCCACTTTCGCGTATTGCTCTTATGTGCATGTGTCGTAAATGGAGAATTCCGCTTTCGATATCCGTATTGTGTGAATGAGGATCGGGAGTGTGCATCATGCCCTTATAACCTTCACCTTTTGTTCTGGGCTTTCCTGTGTAAATTCTGGGCATAAGAAGAAATTTTTCTTTTACTTCTTCGGCAAGCTTGGCTAATCTTGTGACGTAATCTATTACGGCATCCTCATTGTCAGCTGAACAAGGTCCAATAATTATTACTTTTCTTTTATCACTGCCATCAATGATCGCTTTTAATTCAGCATCTCTTTTTGATTTTACTGCAATGAGATCGGGAGTCATTGGTATTCTTTTTGATGCTTCTTCTGCGCTAAGAACTTTTTTCACATGTTCAAACATTTGTATTACCTTCTTAAATGTATTCGTAGAGTCTTTTTACTTCTTCTGTTATTTCTTTGCAAACCAAATTTTCTATTGATTGTCTGTTTTTAACTAATTTCCGTACTGTTTCTGATGAAATTTCTGCAATTTTTGACTCAATAAGTACGAAATTGACCCGATAATCCATAGAAACGTAAATTCTTTCCAGATCTTTTTCGTATTCATAGTCAACGTCGTTTCTATAACCGCGTACTACGTTAAAACAGTTTTCTTGTTTTAAGAAATCGGTCAGCATTCCAGAAAAACATTTTACTTCAACCGTATCGTAATTTGCAAGTGATTTGCGTGCTAATTCTGCTCGTAAAATGGGTTCAATTACGTCTTCTTTATACGTTTCTTCGGCAACTGCAACGATAACACGCGAATAAATTTTTAATGCTTCATCTATAAGGTGTTTATGTCCAAGCGTAAAAGGATTAAAACTGCCCGGAAAAATACACGTATCTTTCATGTCAGACCTTCCTTAAAAAAGTTATTGTCGTTCCCCGATATTCTCTTCTGTCTGAAACATATTTGTTTTCGTCATAAGAAAAATTATTCGCGGAGTCGTGTTCAATAATCATAATACCGTCTTCCGACAGTAATTGTTTGTTTTCTATTTCTTTGATGATTTCTTCTTCAATTCCAAGCGCGTAAGGCGGATCTATAAAGATCATATCAAATTTAGAGCCCTCTGATTTTCTTACCGCTACTTTCCAGTCTGTATTGTATACGCGAGCAGTTGCTCCCGTTAAGAGTATATTTTTTTTGATAACAGCAACCGCTTTGGGATTTTTATCTACAAAAACTGCGTCGCTCGCGCCTCGGCTTAATGCTTCAAGTCCAAGCGAGCCACTGCCTGCGAACAAGTCTAAAACTCTCCCTTCCGTTTTGCCCATGGAAGAAAGAATATTAAAAACGCTTTCTTTGACTTTGTCCGAAGTAGGTCTTGTCAAGTCGCCGTCTAAGGTATACAAGCGTTTTCCTCTGAATTTTCCAGTAATAATTCTCAAATTATTTTTAAGATCCTTGTTGGTGTGATGATAATGTCGAGCGGATAGTCGAAAGTGTCTTTTTCGAAGATTTCGCATTGCTGTTCGTCAAAAGCGATTCCAATAGAAAGAGTTTGTCCTTTGGCTAAAAATCTGTCATAATATCCTCCGCCAAAGCCGATTCTGTTTAACGTTTCGTCAAAGGCGATTATAGGAACTATCGTAATATCGCAAGTGTCTGCTACCGTTTTGTTGTCATCAAGAGCGATGGCTTGCATAATTCCGTTGCCCAATACTTCAGGAACGAATATTTGCGCAGAAATAGACAGAGTGGAGATTATTTCTTTTGTAGAGACTTCACCTTTGATTGATTCGTAACAAAAAACTGTTTTTGCGTTCTTTACGTAAGGAAGGAGTTTGTTTAATATTTTTATTTCCTTTTCTTCCCTATCTTCAATATTAAGTCGGATTAATTTATAAATTCTTCGTATTTCATCTTTTTTCATAAATATACTCGTTTTTGTCTTTTTCCTAAACCGGTGAGAACTTCGTACGTTATGGTGCCAAAAGATTTAGCCAATTCGTTTAATGTGACGTGCTTGCCGAGAATTTCAATTTCATCGTTCTTAGTGATCGTTTCGTCGATAAGCGCGAAACACGCATCCATACATACGGAAATAATGGGAAAATATTTTCCGTTCGCGTATACTCGTCTGGGGTTAGTCAATCGTCGATAACCGTCTGCATATCCGATGGGAAGAATCGCTATGCGTGAATTTTCTTTTAACCTTCTAGTGCCATATCCACACAGTTGTCCCTTTCTGAGTTCGTGAATCTCTGCGACGGGAACTGTTATTCTTGCGCAAGATTCAAAGCCGTCAATTCCTCCGTATAAAGCGATTCCGCATCTTGAATACGAATAGTTTTTCGAGTCTAAAGCAACGGATTTGCTTGCTAATAAATGTTTTTTGGTAGCACAATTTGACGTAGTTGCGTTGAAAATGTCAATTTGCATTTTAGTAACGTTTTGATCTTCAACTGCGCATAAATGGGAATATACTGAGTGTACGTTTCCAAACGTCTTTGCGTAATTTAACGTATCAAAAAATTTTGTGGGAGACGATCCGTATCTATTCATTCCCGTATTAATTTTTATTGCAAAATTTGGCAATGATTGCGTACGTAAAACGTCGATATCTGTTCTGTCTGATACGGTATAAACAATGTTGTCATAAGACAGCTTGTGTTTTGTTTTTCCCAAAATTAAAACAGGTTTTTTAATCCCAAGCGCGACGAGTTCGCAAGCTTCGTCTTTATTCGCCACGCAAAAACCTTTGCAAATCGGCTCAATAACGGATGCAATTTTTATTCCCAGGCCGTACGCGTCTGCTTTTACTACGGCATAAAAAGGCGAATAACTATTTATCTTTCTTGCGTTGCGTTTTATTGCAGATAAGTTAACTTTAATTGGCATGATAAGATATATGCCAAAGAAACGCGCGGTGTGATTTTTAAAAATAGTTTATATGAAAATCAATATTTTAAATAACTGTCAAAAGCGTTTTCAATATGATTGATTCTATTTTCAGCCAAATAAACTTCAATAACGTCAAATCGCATGGCGGAGCCAAAATACATATTGACTTTGACATACTGACTGGCGACCATTGCAATTTTTCTTTGCTTGGATAACGTAACAGCCTCGGAGGGATAACCAAATCCGTCCCCTCTTTTTGCTTTAACTTCAACGAAAACCAAGTATTCGTCCTTGCTTGCTATTATGTCTATTTCACCAAGTTCGGTCTGAAAATTACGGTCTAATATAAGATAGCCTTTGCTTTTCAAATATTCTTCGGCAATTTTTTCACCGTTATTGCCAATCGTTTTGTTGTTTTTCTTATTCATTGGTATTTGTAAAATTTTTTATAAAAGTTTTTCTATGTATGGGCGAAGCACCGAATTCTTTAATTGCTTTTATATGTTCTGCCGTGCCGTACCCCTTGTTTTTAATAAAATTATAAACGGGATATTTTTCGTGATAATCCTTCATAAGTCTATCTCTTGTGACTTTTGCTACGATAGATGCTGCCGCTATGTTATAACTTTTTGCATCGCCCTTGATTATTGATTCGGTTTTTGCGTTTATATTTAATCCTTTTACGGCATCAATCAATACTATGTCAGGCGTAATACTAAGATTTTTTATAGCATTTTCCATACATTTCTTGGTGGCGTTAAGAATATTTATTTCGTCAATAATTTTTTCGTCAACAATCGCTATACCGACAGCGATTGCTTTGTTGATAATTTCTTCAAATAAAAGTTCACGTTTTTTCTCAGAAATTTTCTTGCTATCGTTTATTCCATCGATAAAAACGTCCCCCATTACGCAACACGCGCAAACGACAGGCCCGCATAAAGGGCCACGTCCTGCTTCGTCTACTCCGGCAATAAGTCCGTTATAGTTTTTATCATGTTGAAATAATTCGATTGTCTTCATACTATTCAAGTATTATTTTTCCCATTCTTCCCTTGCGGAAATCGTCTAATATTGCGTTTGAGGCTCTGTCATAATCAACGTTGCCACCTTTTAATATAAAACCTCTGACTGAAGCAATTTTTTCCAAGTCGCAAAGCGCATCGCCCGACGGCAAAAACCCGTAGCGCTCTTCTATGCCCTTGTTTAATTTAGTTAATTTTTTTATTAACTCTAATGCAAGTTCATTTTTATCAACAACTTCGTCTCGTATGCTACCAATAAAGGCAAGGTTTAACGCTACGTCATAATTGTCTAATTTTGGATAAAGAGTTCCGGGAGTGTCGAGAAGTTCGAGATATTGTCCGATTTTTACCCACTGTTGTCCTCTCGTAACACCTGCTTTATTGCCCGTAAGCGTTTTGCTTTTTCCGCAAATATTGTTTATAAGAGTGGATTTTCCGGAATTTGGAACACCTATGACCATGGCGCGTATAACTGCGTTAATTCCGCGCGCTTTTTTTCTCTCAATTTTTTCCGAGCATAAAGTCCGCAATTTTTCTGCAATAATTTTTCCCGTATTTGAGGCGGTAGAATTGAGTTTAACTGCAATTTTGCCTGCGCCGGTTAATTTCTCAACGTATGGCAAAAGATCGCTTTCGCATACCATATCGGCCTTATTAAGCGCATAAACGATAGGTTTGTCACCTATAACCTTATTAAGTGAAGGATTTATGCACGAAATAGGCGCTCGACTATCAAGAACGTATACGACCGCGTCTACTAATTTTATGCTCTCGTCAATTTCTCTGAGAGATTTGGTCATATGACCGGGGAACCAGTTAATTATCATTTTTAATAATATCAGGGCGTTTGCGTAACGTTAATTCTTGCGCTTGTTCCCTTCTCCATTTATCAATGTTTGCGTGATGTCCCGAAAGAAGAACGTCAGGAACTTCTAAGCCTTCAAATACAACCGGACGTGTGTATTGCGGGTATTCTAAAAGTCCTTCAGAAAAACTCTCATCAAGCGCAGAAGCGTCCGAGCCCAAAACACCGGGAAGGAATCTTAATAAAGCGTCTATAACGACCATAGATGCAAGTTCACCGCCCGTTAAGACGTAATCTCCGATTGATAAGTCTTCAAAACCGCAAATTTCAAGCGCTCTTTCATCCACACCTTCATAATGTCCGCACAAGAATAAGAGATTTTCTTCTTTCGCAAGTTCTTTTGCAATATCAACGGAAAGAGTTCTGCCTTTGGGCGACATATAAATGCGTTTCGCTTTATTTTCAGGATCAACGGCTCTCACACAGTCAACGATAGGTTGGGGTGTCATAACCATACCTGCGCCCCCACCGTAAGGCAGGTCGTCGCATTTCATATGCTTATCAGTAGAGTAATCCCTTATGTTTATAGCGTTTATTTCAACAATACCTTTCTTTTCCGCGCGACCTATAATGCTCATTTTAAGAGGCGCAAACATTTCAGGAAATAGCGTCAATACGTCAATCTTCATAGCAACATATCTCCTCAAACGCTTTTTTGTCAACAGTAATGGCTCGCTCCGCTTGATTGAAGCTTAAGTTAAGTTTTTTCAAAAACGGAAAACGTACGGTTTTTTCACCCACAACGGTAAATACGTCGGCTGAACCGAAATTATCAATATATTTAAGAACGCCGATGCGCGTATTGTTGGATAAATAAACGTCTGAACCAAGTAAATCCACGATAAAAAACTCGCCTTCTTCCGTTTTTTTTGCTTGTGATCTATCTATCAAAATTTTTCGTCCAACGAGTACTTCGGCATCGTTTCTTGAGTTTACGCCCTCAAATGACAGATAAACAAAACCTCCGCGCGCTGTTGCGTTACGGAGTTTGAACGGACAACCGTCTACGGAGACGGTTTTTAGGCAACCGAAACGCGCAAGGTCATCAGTCATAGGCTTGACTTTAACCTCACCCTTGATGCCTTGCGCTTTTACGATTTCACCAATAATAAAATTCATCTAAATTTCAATAATATCAACGGATACTTTATTACCGTTTTTTGCGCTTACCGCGCGAACGATGGTGCGAATAGCTTTTGCCGTGCGACCTTGCTTTCCGATAATTTTGCCCATATCTTCTTTTGCAACGGTTACTTTTATGGCGTCGCCATCCATTTCGACTTTTACGGCTTCTTTGTTTTCAACGAGACCGGAAATTATATATTGCACCAATTCCTGCATGATGAATTAACCTTCTTTATTCGTTTTTTTTCCGCCGGTCTTTGCGGGAGGTCTCTTTCCTGCGGGAATAACACCCTGCTGAATAAGAATTGATTTTACGGTATCGGTGGGTTGTGCGCCGTTTTTAAGCCAAGTAGCAACTTTTTCAGCGTCTACCTTTACTTCAGCGGGATTCGTAAGAGGGTTATAAGTTCCTACGATGTCAATGAAACGACCGTCTCTGGGAGCGCGTTCATCTGCAACTACGATACGATAGAAAGGCGCTTTTTTATCACCCATTCTCGTTAATCTGATTTTTACCATTGTTATTATCTCCTTGTAATATATTTTAGTATTAGAAAGGCAGTCTGCCTTTATTGTTTTTCATTTTTTTCATCATATCACGGGTTTGCTCAAACTGTTTTAATAATTGGTTTACGTCCTGAATGGTCGTTCCGCTACCCGCGCAAATTCTTCTACGTCTTGATGATTTGACGATTTCGGGATGTTCGCGTTCTTTTTTTGTCATCGAACAAATAATCGCTTTGAATTTTTCTATACGTTTTTCGTCAATATCTTTTTCGTTAAATTTGAATCTACCGCCCATTCCGGGAAGCATTTGCATGACTTCGGAAATACCGCCCATTTTTTTAAGCGATTCAAACTGAACGAGGAAATCGTCAAGAGTGAAATTCGCGTCTTTTACGCGCTTTTCCATTTTTTTAATGGCTTCTTCGTCCATTGCTTCCTGCGCTTTTTCAACCAAAGAAACTATGTCGCCCATGCCTAATATACGGCTAGCCATTCTATCGGGATGGAAAACTTCAATATCTCCCGATTTCTCACCTACGCCACAGAATTTAATCGGTTTTCCAGTCACAGCCTTGATTGAAAGCGCGGCTCCGCCTCTCGTATCGCCGTCAAGTTTAGTAAGAATTACACCCGTGACGTCAAGACGTTGATTGAAAGTCGTTGCCACCGTGACGGCATCTTGACCTGTCATTGCGTCTACTGTCAAAAGAATTTCCGTTGGACTTACAACTTTTTTTACTTCTTCGAGTTCGCGCATTAAATCGTCGTTTATATGCAAACGACCGGCGGTATCAATAATTACGGTATCAAAACCGTTATTTGTTGCATGCTTAACTGCTTGTTCTGCAGTTTTTGCGGGTTTTTGCGTGCCTTTTTCGAAAACTTCAAGACCAACGTTTTTGCCGACCACTTGAAGTTGATTGATTGCCGCTGGTCTGTATATATCACAAGCGACCAAAAGCGGTTTTTTCCCCTGCTTCTTTAAAAGCGCGCCGAGTTTTCCGCACATCGTTGTTTTTCCTGCGCCTTGAAGTCCACACATCATTATAATTGTGGGAGGCTTGGAAGAAACTGCTAATTTTGCGTTTTTTGAACCCATAAGTTCTACGAGTTCATCATGAACAATTTTTACGACTTGTTGCCCGGGAGTTACGCTTTTTACGATTTCTTCTCCCTTGGCGCGTTCGCTAATTTTTGAAATAAAATCTTTTACAACAGTAAAATTCACGTCGGCTTCAAGAAGCGCGATACGAATTTCTCTCATTGCTTGTTTGATTTCGTATTCGTCAAGTTTTCCTCGCGCGGTAAGTTTTGAAAATACGTGTTTTAATTTATCTCCAAGACCTGAAAATACGCCCATAGATACCTCTTATAAATTATTAATGAGTTTTTTTATACTTTCTTTTGCTAAATTAAGGTCGTTGTTTTCGATATTCTCTAAAACTGACTCTAATTCTTCTTTTAAGCCGTAATTTTTAGCCAAAAAGCCCAATTTGTATTCGCAATCAAGAAGTGATTGTTCGCCTTTTTTTATGGCGTCATGGGCTGCCTGACGGCTTACTCCGTACGTGGAGGCAATTTCTGCAAGAGAAAGATCGTAGTCGTAATAACTACGGATTATGTCGCTTTGCTTTTCGGTAATAAGTTTGCCGTAAAGTTCGTTTAATAAGCCAATAGTCAAATCTTTCACACGTTACTCCAAAGTGTAATCGCTTTATATTGGTATTATACACAAAAATAATAGACGTGTCAAGTATTTTTACTTTACACGTCTATAAAACATTAAATTATTCTGCATCAACGATACCGGATACAAAATCGTCTATATCGAATTTTTCCAAATCGTCGATACCTTCGCCTACTCCGACGTAAACTACTGGAACTTCTTGTTCTCCTGCAATGCCAAGGACAACACCGCCTTTTGCCGTACCGTCCAATTTTGTAAGAATTATGCCGTCTATGTCAATAGCTTCGTTGAATAAATCGACTTGGGATAACGCATTCTGGCCCGTTGTTGCATCAAGCACTATATAATTCAAACGCATGGCTTCAGGAAATTCTCTGTCAATTATGCGGTCAATCTTTTTAAGCTCTTCCATAAGATTGACTTTATTATGAAGACGACCTGCCGTATCAATAAGGGTGACTTGGGTGTTTTTACTTTTTGCCGATTGCAATGCGTCGTATACGACTGCCGCCGCATCAGAACCTTCGCCTTGTTTAACAATTCTTACTCCGGCTCTGTCCGCCCAGACAGTAAGCTGATCTGACGCTGCCGCGCGGAAGGTATCTCCTGCAACGATGGTTACGCTCTTACCTGCTTTCTTATAATTGTTGGCAAGTTTTCCTATCGTCGTCGTCTTCCCTACGCCGTTTACGCCAGCAATGAGAATTACGAGAGGATATTCCTCTTTGGGCAATTCAAAATCAAGAATATCATGCATTATTTCTTTGAGAAGTATACGAACTTCAGCTGATTTTTTAACGTGCTTTTTGTCTATTTGGGTTTTGAGTTCGTCTAAGATAGACTCAGTAGTTTCGCTTCCTATATCCGCTGAAAGCAAAATCATTTCAAGCTCGTCATAAAAGTCATCGTTTAAAACGCCACCCGTAAAAAGTTTGTTTAATCTATACGCAATAGCGTCTTTAGTCTTTTTGAGAGCATTTTTAATTTTTGCAAAAATTCCCATATTTCTCCTGTTATTGCGCAAGTTTTACTGCATCTGAAAGTTTAACTGATACGAGTTTTGAAATACCTTTTTCTTCCATCGTAACGCCGTATAAAGCATCGGCAAGTTCCATCGTGGGTTTTCTGTGAGTAATTACAATAAATTGAGTTTCTTGACTGTAACGTTTGAGATACTTTGCGAAACGGAGTACGTTTGCATCGTCAAGAGCCGCCTCTATTTCGTCCAATACGCAGAAAGGCATGGGACGAAGTTTGAGTATAGCGAAAAGTATTGCAATCGCCGTCATTGCTTTTTCGCCACCTGACAATAACGAAAGCAGTTGTAACTTCTTTTGAGGCGGTTGCGCTTTAATCTCTACGCCTGCGGATAATTCGTCTTTACCCTCTTCGGGTGGAAGTAAAACAAGTTCAGCAGTACCACCGTTAAACAGTTCTTTGAAGATTATCTTAAAGTTTTCATTAATCTGATTGAACTTTTCGTTAAAGGTGGTTTTCATCTCTTTGGAAAGGTCTGAAATAACTTTTACGAGATCTCTTTCCGCGTTCGACAAATCGTCACGTTGCTTTTCCATTTCACTGTATTCATTATACAGTGTTTCACATTGCTCTATCGCTTCGATATTTATGTGACCGAGATTATGTATACGTCTTTTTAAGGTTTCTGACGCTTCTATTCCTGCCGTAATATCAAAATCTTCTGCGCGCAGAGGCAAACAATCCTGATATTCAAGTTGATATGCTTCGGAAATGCGTTGTTGCATTTGCTCAAGGTCAATGTCAACTTTTTGCAATTTAAGTTCTTCTTCGTTTTTCTTTTCAGAAAGTTCGGAATATTTTTCGATCAGACTGTCGCGGAGACTTTCATAACGGTTCATATCGTCATGGATACTTACTTTATAATTGCCAAAATCTGCAATTTTTTTCTTTATGTCCGCTACCTGTTTGCTGTCGGTTTCTTCAACTTTCAGCATTAACGCTTCAAGTTCTTCCTGTTTTATTGCAATAATTTCGTTATTATCGTCAATAAGTTTGCGACTGAGCGAAATCTTGTCGTTTGAACTTTCAATATTTGCGTACATTCTTTCAACGTCTTTATCGAAGTTCATAATATCGTTTTCAATATTCGCTTTTTCGAGTTTTATCTGAATCATTTGCGAACTCATAATATCACGGCTTTCTTTGAGTTCTTTAATTACGCTTGCGCTTTGTTCGTTTGAAGAAACTGCGTCGCTCTTTTGGCTTTGAATTATACTTTCAAGTTCTCCTACTGAATTGATATCATTGGAAATTTCTTTAATTCTGTTTTGCCAAGAAAGGATTTGAGCCTCGTTTTCGTTGTTTTCGCGATCAATATCTTCAATTTCGCTTAAATATTTTTCGTACTGTTGCTGTTTGGACGCAATTTCGATATCAAGCGAGTGAATTAGTTTCGTGCCGTTTTTGATTTCAAGAGAAAGAGATTCTTGTTCGCGTGTAATTTTATTATGTTCGGTTTCAAGCGCTTTTACGGTATCACTTACTCCTATGAGTTGCTCTTCAATCTCACGAAGTTCTCTATCGTATGCAAAAACGTTTGAAACGTCCGATTTTTTACTACCGCCCGTGATCGCTCCGTGAGGATTGATGACATCACCGTCTAAGGTTACTATACGGAAAGCGTATTTGGTCGCTCTTGCAATAGAAATTCCCGTACTGAGTTCGTCTACAATGACGGTTGCGCCAAGTAAATGTTTTATGATATTATCGAATTTTGAATCATACTTTACGAGTGAACTCGCTATTCCAAAACAACCCTTAACGTCAAGATAACGGGAAAGTTCGGGCGAAATTGCGCGGGGTTTGATTACGTTCATTGGAAGGAACGTAACTCTGCCAAAGTTTTTTTGTTTTAAATAATTGATAAGATATCGCGCTTCGTCTTCGGTTTTTGTAATAATGTTTTGAACTGCTCCGCCAAGAGCCATTTCAATTGAAGTTTCAAATTCCTTAGGAACTTTTATTACTTTTGCAATAACGCCCTCTATACGGGAAGATATGTCTTCTTCTTTCTTTGCAACGTCGAGAAGTCTTGCTACGCTACGTTCAAACCCTGCGTTTTCATTATTAAATTTGCTATATACTTCCTTGCGTTCGGCAAGAGAATAATATTTTGCGTTTACGTCTTTTAACTTTATATTATTAAGCGAAAGTTTGGCAAGGTTATCGTTGTTTTTTATCATATTTGCCGATAACTTTTTATCCAGATCTTCCCGCTTTGACTTTAATGCGGTCAGTTCTTCTTCCGCTTTATTTGCTGATTTGCGTCTGAAATCATTGGCGCTTTTCGCCTGAGAAAGTTTTGCTTTAAGCGCAATAGCCTGAGTTTCAAGACCTTCTCTTTCCGTTATGAGCTTGGACATATTCGTTTTTATATCCGTCAATTTCTCAATCGCATCAACGAGCGCTTTTCTTCCCTCTTTTTCTTCGCCTTCAATGTTCGCGATTTTTTCTTCCAAAACATAAAATTCACGCATAAGACTTTCATCGTCTCGGGCGAGTTTTTTAAGCATTTCTAATTTCTGTTCCCGTTCTGCCTTGCCTGCTTCTATGAGAGCAGTAGCGTTCTTAATGTCTGCCTCGAACTTTTCTATTTCAGCGATAAGTTCGGTATTGCGCGCTTCAATATGTCTGATATCGTTGGCTTTTAAGGAAACTTCTGAGTTACTTTTTTCCACTTTACTCGTAAGATTTACGAGTTCTTCGTGTAACGATTCAATAGTTTTATCAACGTTTGCAAATTCAGTCATTGCTTTGGTGTATGCATCGCCTGCGTTGTCACGCTCAATGCGACATTTTTCCATTTCTGCAATGATTTCGCTTTTTCTTTTTGAAATTTCTTTTTTAGTATCCGACGTTGTTTCGTATTGATGAAGATATATATTTATTTCAAAATGTTTCAGTTGCTCTGAAAGTTCAAGATATTTTCTTGCGGACTGCGCTTGTCTGGTAAGTGGAGCAAGTTGCTTGCTCTTTTCGTCAAGAATAAGACCTATATTTTCAAGATTTGCGCGAGTACGAACTAAACGGCGTTCGGCTTCAAGTTTTTTTGCTTTAAATTTTGAGATTCCTGCGGCTTCGTCAAAAGTACTGCGACGATCTTCGGGCTTGGAAGAAATTAACTCGTCTATTTCACCTTGACCGATTATGGAGTAGCCTTCTTTACCAACGCCACTATCGCGAAGCGCATCAATAATATCCGCGCGTCTACAGCCTGCTTTGTTTATCATATATTGACTTTCGTTGTTTCTGAAAAGTTTTCGTGTAATGACGACTTCGTCAAAATTGAGGTCTTTAAAAATCCTTTCGCTGTTGTCGAAATATAATGATACCTCACAAAATGACTGAGATTTGCGTTTTTCTGTACCACTAAAAATAACGTCTTGCATGTTTCCGCCACGAAGAGTCTTGGATGACTGTTCACCAAGAGCAAATCGTATGGAGTCTGCGACGTTACTTTTTCCACAACCGTTAGGTCCAACTATTCCGGTAACTCCTGAGCCGAATTTTACTTCAATTTTATCGGCAAAGGATTTGAACCCGTTAATTTCCATTTTTTTAAATTTCAATACTATAAACCTCGATACAAATTATAACACATTGAATCGAAAAAATCAATTTTATTTTTGCGTCTGTATTATTTTTTTCAACGCTTTCGTGGCAGAGATTTTTTCTGCTTCCTTAATTCGACTCCCTTCCCCACGGGACATTTCCTTATCATTTAGAAATGCCCCAACGACAAAATAAGGTTCGTGATGAGTTCCTGATTTTGAAAGTACGCGATATTCAATATTTCCAAGTTTCCGTGCCTGACAATACTCTTGAAGCGCGCCTTTGGGATTTTCATTAACGTCGCCAAAGAGAACTTCTTTAATGCGGTCGTTCAAATGTTTGTAAATAAAGTCTTTTGCTTTTTCATATCCGCCGTCAAGATATATTCCACCGATAATTGCTTCGACTACGTCTGCGAGTACTTTTCTACGAGTATGCGTTTGTTTGCGCTCACCTGCGCCGAATAATATATATTTATTCAAGCCGAGATTTTCAGAAAGTTCTTCAAGCGGTACGGTGCTTACTATACGGGAGCGTTTTTCCGTCATATCTCCTTCGTCGTTACCGCAAGTATAAAGTTTTTCAGCAATTACAAGACCAAGCACGCCATCGCCTAAAAATTCAAGACGGTCATACGATTCTACGTTCTTTTCATGAGCATAAGAGGAATGAATAAATGCGCGTTCAAGCAAAACCTTATTCTTGAACGCGTATCCTATAATATTTTCTATTTCATTGATAGTCTGACTTTTCATTATTTTTCTGCAAATTCTGCTTTTATTGCATCAATAACTTTTTCTTTATGCACTTTTATTAACTGTTCAACTGAACAGAAAATAGACATAGCGGTAGATGAACCGTGCGATTTAATTACGCATTTATTAACGCCAAGTATTGCCGCGCCTGCATAATTGTTATAATTCATTTGCTCTTTCATGTTCATCAAAGGCTTTTTCATAAATAAGAAATAACCGAGTTTGGCTTTGAACGATGACATTATGTTATTTTTCAGCAACTTCATAATGAGTTTTGCCGCGCCCTCGCTACTTTTTATAAGAACGTTGCCGTCAAAACCGTCGCATACGATAACGTCATAATCGCCGTTGAGCGCGTCACGCGCTTCCATATTTCCTATAAAATTGAAATTTCCTTCTTTAAGCAGAGGATAGGTCGCTTTACCTAATTCATTACCCTTATGTTCTTCCGTTCCGACGCTGAGTAGTGATACCGTGGGATTTTTCTTTCCCGTAATTGCTTTCATATAAGCGTTGCCCATTACGGCAAATTGATATAACCATTCTGGACGGCAATCCATATTTGCGCCACTGTCGGTAATGCAAGTTACTCCGCCACCGAAGTTTGGTAACTGCGCCAATAAAGTAGGACGATAAACTCCGGGCAGTCTACCCAATAATAAGGTTGCGCCCGTAAGCGCTGCGCCCGTGCTACCTGCCGTAACCATGCCGATCATATCAGGATCTTCTTTAAGTAAACGAAAAGATACAACCATTGACGAATTTTTCTTGCTCTTTATTGCCATAGTAGGAGATTCGTCGTTAGTAATTACTTCGTCAGTAAAGACGGTATCGAGTAATCCCGTTCCTTTTTCATCAGATATTACGTTGTTTATAATTTTTTCGTCACCTACTACGGTTATGCGAAGGTCAGGAAATGTTTTTGCTGATTGAAGCGCGCCCCTGACTATTTCTTCAGGGTTGTCACAACCCATTGTGTCAATAACGATTTTCATAATATCACCTTAAAGAAATGACCTTTCACGATTGAAAGGTCAAAACGTATTTTTATTTCTTGTCTTCTTTCTGCTCAATTACTTGAACTCCATCGTAATATCCGCACTTTTTGCAAATATGATGGGGTTTTTTAAGTTCGTGGCACTGCGGGCACTCAACGAGTGCTACAGGCTGTACTTTCCACTGAGCATATCTGGTGCTACTTCTTTGTTTAGATTGCTTTCTCTTGGGTACTGCCATATTAAATGCACCTCCTTATTGTCACTTGCCGATATATTATATTAAAACTCGGCGTTATTGTCAATTGATTTTAATAACTTTTCCGTTGTTTTCTACTTTTTTTTGGGTTTTGCCTCTCTTGCAGGAGTATCCGCTCCGCAAGCATGTCTGCTTTGAAGAACTTTAAGCACGTCCTCGTATTTAATGCCTTGCGCTTGCATAAGAACGAATATATGATACAGTAGATCGGCGAGTTCGTTTGCAAGTTCAACGTTATCGTTTTTCATTGAAGCAATGACCGCTTCAGTCGCTTCTTCGCCAACTTTTTTGCATATTTTTTCCACGCCTTTATTAAGTAAATAATTCGTGTAAGAACCTTCTTGCGGATTATTAACGCGTTCGTTTATAGTATCTGCCAGTATGCGAAGTACCGCCGTATTTCCAACGCTTTCAAACGAAGCTAATTCATTAAAGAAACAACTTCTGTTTCCAGTATGACAAGCAACGCCTGTCTGCCGTACTTTCATAAGCAGAGAATCTACGTCACAATCGGCGGTTAAGGATACTACTTTTTGAGTATTTCCACTCGTCGCGCCTTTTTGCCAGAGTTCTTTTCTGCTTCGTGAATAATACCAAGCATCCCCTGTGGAGAGTGTTTTTTTCAATGCTTCTTCGTTCATATACGCTTGCATTAATACTTCGTTGGTGACGGCATCTACCGTGATTACGGGAATTAATCCGTCTGCATTGTATTTTACGTTCATAATTTCAACGCCTCTTCTAAATTAATTCTATTTTCATAATACGCCTTTCCAAGAATCGCTCCGTAAATTCCGCTGTTTTTAATCCTTATAAGGTCGTCAATATCTTTTACTCCACCGCTTGCAATAACGCAGGCGTTTAATTTTTCTTGCAGTTCTTTCGTTCCGTCAACGTTTGCTCCGCTGAGCATACCGTCCCTTGAAACGTCAGTATGAAGAAAGTACTTTACGCCCATATCTGTCAGCGTTTTACCAAGACTATACGCGGTATGTTCGGAATTTTCTTTCCAGCCTTTTATGGCAATTTTTCCGTTTTTTACGTCAAGTCCACAGACGATTGCTTCTGAGCCAAACAGACTTACCATTTCTCCCGCAAAGTCGGGACTTGAAGCGCATATAGTTCCGAGTATAACCCTATTTGCGCCCGTATCCAGCGTGTTCTTGATTTTTTCTCTGCTTCTGATACCGCCACCGGTTTCTATTTTCAGATTTGTTTTCGTGGCAATTTGTTCAATGATTTTGAAATTATTACCGCTATCTTCCGCTCCGTTAAGGTCAACGATATGCACCCATTTTGCGCCCGTATCGGCAAACCTTTTCGCCATATCAAGAGGATCGCCGTAAACCGTAATTTTTTTATAATCACCGCCAAGAAGTCTGACCGCTTGTCCGTCATATATGTCTATTGCCGGGAAGAGTATCATTCCAACGCTCCTTTCGTGCTTAAAATTTTGTTCGTAGTAATTTTTATCGCCGAGCCGAGCGCTCTTGCAAACGATTTGAAAATTGCTTCGCACATGTGATGAGTATTACTTCCTCTCAATAAATCAATGTGAAGGTTTATCATACCGTAAGAGCAGATTGCGCGGAAAAACTCTTCGGTGAGATCGGCATCGTACGATCCAATATAGCCCGTGAGATGTCCTGCGTTATATACGAGAAATGATCTGCCTGAAAGATCGATTACACTTCTTGCCAAAGCGTCATCCATAGGTACGTATTCGCAAGCGAAACGGTTTATGCCTTTTTTATCTGCGAGAGTTCTTTCTAAGAGTTTTCCAATGACTATACCGATATCTTCTACGGTGTGATGACCGTCTACGTTCAGGTCGCCTTTGCATTTTACGGTCAAATCAACGCCTCCGTGAACGGCAATTATAGAAAGCATATGGTCAAAGAAGCCTATGCCCGTATCTATATCGGCTACGCCATTTCCGTCAAGATTGAGTTCTACAAAAATATCTGTTTCTTTAGTTTTTCGCGAAAGTGATTCTTTTCTCATATTTACCTCATTTTGTCTTAATTCGAACTTTTATCGAATTTGCGTGCGCATCAAGTCCCTCGGCTTCTGCTAACGCTATTACGTCTTCAGCCGAAGAAAGGAGAGCCTTTTTGTCATATTTAATAAGACTGATTCTTTTCGTGAAATTATTTACGCCCAACGCTGAAAAGAAGCGCGCAGTTCCGCCGTTGGGAAGAACGTGGTTTGTTCCGGCATAATAATCTCCTAAAGGCTCGGGCGACCAGTGCCCCATGAAAACTGCGCCTGCGTTTGATATCATAGGGAGTAAATCTTCGGGATTTTCAACGCAAAGTTCAAGATGTTCGGGAGCGACTTCGTTGGAAATAGACACGCAATCGTTTAAGTCGTTTGCCAAAATAATCGTGCCGTAATCGTCTATTGACGCGCGCGCTATACGTTCTTTAGGCAGAGCAAGAAGTTGTTTTTCTACCTCTTCGCTTACTTGTTTTGCAAGGTTTTCACTCGTTGTTACGAGGATGCTCATAGCCATTTCGTCGTGTTCTGCTTGTGAAAGCAAATCTGATGCGATATAAACGGGATTTGCGCTATCGTCAGCAATAATAAGTATTTCGCTTGGTCCTGCAATCATGTCAATGCCCGCTACACCGAAAATCTGTTTCTTCGCTTCTGCTACGTACATATTGCCCGGTCCGCAAATTACGTCTGCCTTTGGAATAGTTTCCGTACCGTACGCCATTGCCGCGATTGCTTGCGCTCCGCCTACTTTGAATATTTTTGAAACGCCACACTCTGCGGCTGCTACTAAAGTAAGAGGTGTCGCTCCCGGCGTACACATTATTATTTCCTTGACTCCGGCAACGTAAGCCGGTACAGCAGCCATTAATACGGAACTTGGATACGAGGCTTTTCCGCCCGGCACGTAAATACCTGCTCTTTCTACGGGACGAATCATATATCCCGTTTTTGCTCCGGAAGAAGATTCGGTCAATTCTCCGTTTTGGAGTTGTTTTTTATGGTAATTTTCTATATTCTTCTTTGCGTTACGGAGAGCGATAATTAATTTTTCAGGAACTTCATCATACGCTTTTTTGATCTGCTCTTTGGAAATCATTACGTTGTTTGCAGTCGCAGAAAACCCGTCGAATTTTTCCGTATAAGCAAATAATGCTTCGTCTTTATTGATACGAATATCTGAAATAATTTTTTCCACACGTTCTCTGATGCTGTCAGAAAGCGTTTCAGTACGGGAAAAAACTCTGTTTAAGCCATCTTGTTTGTTTAATATAAGCATTTATACCTCTAAATTACCGTTCGTATTTTTTCTATCAAGTCAAGCAAAGTCTTTTTTGTTTTAAGACTAACTGTATTTACGACTAATCTTGCGCTACACGAACAAATTTCTTCAAGCACGCAAAGTCCGTTTGCTTCAAGCGTTTTTCCGCTTTCCACTATATCCACGATAACGTCGGATAAACCAATAATCGGCGCAAGCTCGATAGAACCGTGAAGTTTTATAATATCAATGGTTTTTCCTTGGCGACCGAAATATTCCTTTGTGATTTTATCGTATTTCGTACCTATCCGAAGAATACCACCTGCGTTTTTTAAGGAATCTTTATATCCGCATACGCACATACGACATTTTCCGAAGCCAAGATCAAGCATTTCATAAATATCTTTATCTGCTTCAAGAAGCGTATCCTTTCCTACCACTCCAAAATCCGCAACTCCACGTTCCACGTATGTAGGAACGTCGCTTGGTTTTACAAAAACGAATTTATATTCACCACTATTATCATAAAGTACGAGTTTTCGTGTGTCCGTTTTTAATTCATCTAATTGCAGTCCGCATTTTTCCAGCAATTCGGTTGCCTTTTGAGCCAATCTGCCTTTTGCAAGGGCTACTGTAATCATCGTTTACCTCCGCAATTAAGGTTTAATTCCACAGCGTCGCCGTCAAAGATAATCGCCTTTTTGATGTTCTTATTTTTACAGTATTCAATCAAAGCGGTTTCATCTCCGTAAACTCGGACAACGCGGTTTCGTTTTCTCAGAGCGACGAGATTTTTTCTGATAATGCGTTCGTCACAATCAATAACCGCGTAAGCAATGTCTGCGATGGGCGCTTTTTCCCATACTCCACGGTATTTTAAGGCTTTCATAAGACGTTTTATCCCAATGGCGAACCCAACCGCTTTCGTTGGATTTCCCATACGGTCGCATAGTTTATCGTATCTTCCACCGTCTAATATAGACGCGCCTACGCCCTCGCAAAAACCCTTAAAAACAATGCCGGTATAATAATTATTACAAGAAACTAAGCCAAGATCTACGGAAACGTATTCGCTTAATCCCATTTTATTCGTTTTGTTTAAGATATATCGCAAGTGCTTTAAGGCTTCTTTACTTTTTTCGTTATTACAAAGTTTCGACGCCTTTTCTAAAACGCTTACGTCACCGAAAAGCGACGGTGTTCCAAGCAAACTTTTTTTGATATTTTCGCTGGCGTTTACGTCCTTAAAAAATAATTCAACGCCTATCATATCCTTTTTGGTTATTAAAGTTTTAAGCTCGGAAATTTGCGAAGAAGTCAGTCCTGCTTCTTCTGCTATTCCTTCAAAAAAACCGACGTGTCCAATCTCTATTTTGAAGTCTTTAAGTCCGGCTGAAAGAAAAGAATCAATCGCCATTGTGAGTAATTCTACTTCTCCGTCCACATCCGTTTCGCCCAACAATTCTGCTCCCATTTGGGCAAATTCACGGTCACGTGAACTGTTTGAATCGCTCAAATACTCGAAAGAATCGAGAGCGTAATACATTCGCTGAACTCCGTTCATATTCGTTACGTACATACGGCAAACCTGAAGTGTAGGATCTGCTCTAAGCGCTAATAACGCCCCATCGGTATCAGTAAGCTTAAACAATTTTTTCCCGGAAATAGAATCGTCTGCTGTGAATAAATCGTAATATTCAAGAGTTGGAACACAAACTTTTTTATACCCGTATGAAGAAAATACTGAAGAAAGCGCTCTTTCTGTCAATTCCTTATTATAACAATCGTCGGGCAAATAATCTTGCATTCCGAAGGGTAATTGTACTTTACTCATAAATAAATGTCCTTATATTGCAAAACGCTTTAACGCGTTAAAGTGATAAATTATTGAAGTGATTATATCAAAACGAAATTTTATTGTCAAGCGTTTTAATAATTAATTTAATGAGAGTGATTTGATAAATTCGGCTTTTTCTGCTGAGCCCGCTTGCAGTTCCGCTCTTATATTTTGCTTTGCAAGTAAATCATTACTGATTTCTTTGGCTTTCTTTATAAACTCGGCGTTAATATTGATGCCAAAAGTTCCGCTTTTGCCGTGTTGTCTGATTCCTATGAAATCCCCCGCCCCTCTCGAATTAAAGTCGTACTCGGCAAGTTTGAAACCGTCGTTACAGTTTTTGAAATACTCTATTCTTTCTGAAGGCTTATCTTCGCACACGATAAAGCAATAACTTTCCTGACCGTTTCTTCCTATGCGCCCTCTTAACTGATGTAATTGGCTGAGTCCGAAATATTCTGCGCCGAAAAGTACCATAGTAGTCGCTTCTTTTACGTCAATGCCTACTTCTATAACCGTAGTACTGACTAAAACCATAACGTCGTCGGTTGCAAAACTTTTCATTATAGCGTCTTTTTCCGACTCTTTTTGTCCACCGTACAAAAGACCAATTTTCACGTTTTTGAGTTCGTTCTTTTTAAGTTCGTCGTATAAAGTTACTGCGGATACTGCTGAATCGCTTTCTACTCTCGGACACACTATATACGTTTTTTCGCCTGAAAACGCTTTATTTTCGACGTATTTGTACATATCGTTTAACCTCGATTGAGGAACAACGACAGTTTTGATTTTATTTTCGTTTGGACGCTCGTTAATCGTAACCGTATCGAGTTGTCCGTATAGCGACAAAGCAAGCGTGCGCGGTATAGGAGTTGCCGTCATAACTATATTGTCAG
Source organism: Clostridia bacterium (assembly GCA_017531795.1). GTDB lineage: Bacteria > Bacillota > Clostridia > Christensenellales > Pumilibacteraceae > Protoclostridium. Next base: position 16,972 of record JAFXKH010000074.1, on the reverse strand, counting down.
TTGCATGCGCTTTGTTTTCTAAACTTCCTCTTTGACATACTCCAAATCGGTGTTGTTCGTCTGTAATCGTTAATGACAAACTCGCAAATTCCACTGCATTGTTAATAATTGCGTGAGTACCTATAACAACGTCGACGTCACCTTTCTTGATTTGTTCCAATAGACAAAGTCTTTCTTCTTTCTTTTGTGAGCCGATAAGCAACCCCACTCTCTTGCCTTTGTTTGAAAAAAACTCGCGCGCCTTTTCATAATGTTGAGTGGCAAGAATCTCTGTCGGAGCCATAATCGCGCATTGATATCCCGAAAGAGTGGCGAAATAAGCAGAAATTAATGCAACGATTGTTTTTCCACTACCTACGTCGCCCTGCAATAAAAGATTAAGTCTTTTTTCAGATAACAGACCATTTATTACGTTGCTTATTGCTTTTTGTTGGCCAAGAGTAAGCGTAAATGGCAAATCCTCAATGGCTTTTTTGATGGGCGCGAGATTATTAACGTATTTTGTTTCGCGTAATTGCGAATAATTCGCTTTTGCTAAACCGTATACTGAAATTGTATACGCTAAATTTTCCAACGCAATGTTATTTCGAGAAGTAATTGCATCTTCGATTTTACGTGGAAAATGCGCGTTAATAAAGCATTGATGTAATGGCAAAAGATTGTGTTTGTCGGCAATTTCTTGCGTAATAAAACCCTTTAGTCTTACTTTGCTTAAAATTGTTTTTATCCCATCAATAAGAAGTGATTGCGAAAGTCCTTTCGGAGGCTTATATATAGGAATAACATCTAATTCTTGATCTGATATAATTTGAGGCGCGGAGATTTCTATTCTGCCTGCAAATTTTTTTACTTTTCCCGAAATAATTTTTATACTGCCAACGGATAAAGCTTTCGTGATGAACGGTTGATTAAACCAAGTACAAATAATTTCTCTGCCGGCATCCACAGTTACTTTTACGTAAGAAAGGTTTCGGCGTACGCGTTTTAATACGGGTGGACTGATTATTCGGCCTTTGAAGATGACGTCGCTTCCATCAGAAAGAGAATTCCAATCGATAACAGCGTTTTTATCATAATATTTTTCAGGAAAAATCATCAATAAATCAAGCGGATCGTAAATTCCGTTTGAGGCAAGTTTTGCTATGCGTTTTTCACCAAAACCTTTTATTTCCTGAAGTTTCATTGTTTTTAATATAAAAGGACGGATAAGTTCCGCCCTTATTTTCATCGGACAATTCCGAAAGACATTTTTTAGTCAGAAAATTATTCCATCGCGATTATATAATAATAAAGCGCTTGACCTCCGAAATGAGCGTCTATATCGCAAGATTCATATTTATCTGCCAATTTTTCGACGAGTTTTTCTGCTTCTTTATCAGTCGTGTTGTGTCCGTAATATAACGTGACTGTACTAACGTCATCGTCAATAAGTTTGTCAATCAATTCTTCGGCAACGGTCTCGGCATTATCACCTTTCGCCATTATTAATTTTTCTCCGATACCGATTACGTCACCTTCTTTAAGGTCAAAACCGTCGATAGATGTTTCCCTTACTGCAAAAGTAACGCTTCCTACTTTTATCGAATTTCTTGCATCTTCCATATTTTCCAAGATACTTTCAAGAGAATTCTGTGGATCAAACGCAAGTACGGCGGATATTCCTTGTGGAACGTTTGTCGTAGGCACTACGTGAATGGTGTGCTTGCAAAGTTCTTTTGCTTGTTCTGCCGCAAGAATAATATTTTTATTGTTAGGGAAGACGAAGATATCATGCGCGGAAATCTTATTGCAAGCGCTAGCAATATCATCAGCGCTAGGATTCATTGTTTGACCGCCTTCAATAATTTCGTCTACGAGAAGATCTTTGAATATTGCAGACATACCGCTTCCTGAACATACGGAAACCATGCCGTAAGGCTTAATCTCTTTTCTTTCAGTATGAGCAAACAACGCGCGATTCTGCTCTAACATATTTTCTATTTTAAGTCTATCCAATTCGCCTAATTCAAGGGCGTACATAAGAGCAATACCGGGGCTGTTGGTATGTACGTGTACCTTAACCATTGATAAATCGCCGATAACAAGAACAGAGTCGCCAATCTCAATCAATTTATTACGGAAATCATCGATATCCGATTCCTGTAATCCATCTTTTAAATTAATAATGAAAAATTCGGTGCAATAAGCAAATTCAATAGAATCCAATTCGCTTAAATCCCCGTGAAACTGTTCGTTGGTCGAAGAAGACCAATCTGAACTTTTGCTTATGCTATCGTCAAACTCAAGGTTGACTTCCTCTTTCCCCATAAGACTATTGCAGAAGCCTTGGAAAATGATAAGGAGTCCACGACCGCCAGCATCTACCACGCCTGCTTTTTTGAGGGCGGGAAGCATTTCCGGAGTCTATTTGAGAGTATCTTCACCTTCTTTTATGACGTTATTTAAGAAATCTATTACGTTATTTGTAAACTTAGAAGCCTTCGTGGCCTTTTCGCTCATAGAGCGTATTACGGTCAAAATAGTTCCTTCCTGAGGTTTGGTTACTGCTTTATATGCAATCTCCGTACCCATAGCCAAACCGCGAGCCAAATCTTTTACCGTTATTTCAAACTGACATTTTTTTAATTCGGTGGCGATACCTTTTAATATTTGGCTTGTAATAACACCACTGTTTCCACGCGCTCCTCTGAGAGCGCCTCTGGATAAAGCATCACAAAGAACGTCAATATCGTTATTTGGGCAAGAAGAAACCTCCTTTGCCGCAGAGAGTAAAGTCAACGACATATTAGTTCCCGTATCGCCATCAGGTACTGGGAAAACGTTTAATGAATCGACGTGCTGTTTATTACTGTCAAGTAACTTTGCTCCGTTCAAGATCATTTTTCTGAGCATCACGCCGTTAATAGATTTAATAGCCATAATTAAATAAATATCTCCAATGTCGAATAAACAACACACAATATAGAAAACCTATATTGAGAAAAACAAAGTAAAATTAAATATACATTTTATAAATTAAAACATACGAACATATTTTACAGGAAAATAAGTAAAAATGCAAGGGTTTTAGCTAATGAAAATAAAAATTTTTAATTAAATAAACATTTTTTGAAAGAATATAAAAAAACTTCTGAAAAACACTTGCAATTATTCTCAACTGGTGATATATTATTACGGTAAATAATGCTAACCAATGGAGGCGACGAGAATGAGTAAAGTATGTGCCCTTTGTGGAAAAGGCAGATCTGCCGGCAAAAACGTAAGCCACTCAAACAGACACACCGTAAGATCTTTTAGTGCTAACGTGCATAAAATGAAACTTGATATTGACGGACAGGTTAAGAGTGTTTATGTTTGCACTCGCTGCAAAAGAACTTTAAACAAAGAAGACTGATTTTTTCGTACAATATAATCGAAGGAATTTGTTGACCGACGAAATTACGTCGGTCTTTTCTTCGTTTTGTTACTTATATATAGTATAGTAATTATTACGTTTATTATTACATAATTAACATGCATAGATTGTGAGACGAATACGCCTGTACTGCTATTGAAACATATACTAATAATAAAAAACGAGCAAATCAAAGAAATGCTCGTTTTTTGTTTTTATTAACCTTTATTGCCACGTTTGCGGGCAGCTTCAGACTTTTTCTTTCTTCTTACGGAAGGCTTTTCGTAAAATTCTTTCTTGCGCATATCGCCAAGAATATTGTCTTTTTGGCATTTTCTCTTAAAACGCTTAAGAGCGCTTTCAAGCGATTCGTTTTCACCAACTTTTACAATTGACACGGAATTACACCACCCTTCCCTAAGAGGGTATTATTTGTCAAAAAATTACTGACCACGAGATTTTATCATTTTTTTCTTTCGTTGTCAATAAAAATAGACCTATTTGAAATAAAAATATAAACAATTAAATTATTGTTTTTTTAAATCAGGAAAATCCAAAGGCTGTCCGGCAAGAATATGAACGTGAAGGTGGAATACGGTCTGACCTGCATCATCACCTTGATTGATTATTAACCTATATCCGTTTTCTAATCCCAATTCTTTGCTGAGCGTGGGAATTTTTCTTATACTTCTTGCAAATGCGTCAGCATCCTCGTCCGTCATATCGGAAATCAATTTATAATGTTTTGTGGGAATCATTAAATAATGTTTATTCGCTTTTGGATCGATATCTTTAATTATAAACATATCTTCATCGCGATAAAGGATTTCGGACGGTACTTCACCGTTATTGATTTTACAAAAAATACAACTCATTTTATTTTACTCCTTCTTCGAAAATTTTACTTATAATTTTGGTCTGAATTTGACCGGGGATTCCGTCGCCGTATACTTTTGTATAGTTTTCCGCATAACCGCAAGAAACGCCGTTTTCTGACTCTTCATAATATACGCTTAATTCTTGACCTATCTGCTTCAACAGGAAAGATTTTTTACTTTCTTCTTTAATCTTCAAAAGTTCGCGAGCGCGCGCTCTTCTTTCGCACATTGGCAATTGTGGCAGTTTTGAAGCTTTTGTCCCCTCTCGTTCGCTATATGGAAAGACGTGTATGTCTGAAAAACCAACTGTTTTTATAAAACTTAACGTGTCTAAAAAATCCTTTTCAGTTTCTGTTGGAAATCCTGTTATTACGTCCGTAGTAATTCCTGCGTTTGGAAAGTAACTTCTTATCTTCTGAACGATATTGAAATACGTCTGAGTGTCGTATCGTCTGTTCATAGCTTTGAGCGTTTTGTCGCTACCCGATTGCAAAGATAAGTGGAAATGGTCGCAAAAATGAGATGATTTTAATGCTGACAAAAGTTCGTCTGTAATTACCGTGCACTCAAAAGAACTGAGCCTTTTTCTTATTGGAAAATCTGAAAGAGATTTTACGAGTTCTGTAAGCGATGAACCGATATCTTTACCGTATGAGGATACGTCAATGCCGGTAAGTACAATTTCTTTAGTTCGCTTTGAGGATATTTTTACTTCACTTAATATTGAGTCTATCGTTCTTGAACGGGATCTGCCTCTTACGTATGGTATAATGCAATACGAGCAAAAATTATTGCAACCGTCCTGAATCTTTATGTAGTCCCTTGTCTTTGCATGGTAAGGCGTAGGCAATTCTTCGAAAACGAGTGGCAGATTATTAATGTTATTTTTCGAAAAACACTCACTTATGTCAGACACAATACACTTAAAAACATCATATTTATTGGCATTTCCGCTAATATGTACAACGTTTTTATATTTTTCGTATATTTTTGGATTTCGCTCAGAACTACAACCACAAACGAATATTTTTGCGTTTGGGTTTGCTTTTGTTGCTTTTCCAATCATCTGACGGCTCTTTCTATCCGCTTCGTTTGTGACAGAACACGTGTTGATGACGTAATAATCAGCAGGCAAAATTTCTTCGATCACGTCCTGCCCTGCTTCCTTTAACGCCGTAATGATAGAACGACTTTCGCATTCGTTGACTTTGCATCCAAGAGTTAGTACTGAAATTTTCATGACCACTCTCCACATAATTGCATAATAACAGCGGTAGCAGAAATCGACGCTGTTTCCGCTCTTAAAATTCGTTTTCCGAGAGTTACGGGTTTATAGCCGCGATTAATAAATTCCTCTACTTCTTTCTTGGAGAAACCGCCTTCAGGACCCACGATAAGAGCAACGTTGCGTTCATTTCCTTTTACTACGTCAGTAATTCTATTTCCGTTCGTGAAGGCATCTTCATATGCAAAAACTACCGCATCATAGTCGGCAAGTTTATTTATCATATCGTTAAACTTCATCACGTCGTCAATTTCGGGTATAATAGCTCGTCCGCATTGTTTTGACGCCTCGTGCGCAGTTCTTTTCAGCCTGTCGTTCTTTTCCGATTTTTGTACTGTAAATTCGCTTATAAAGGGAGATATTCTTTTTACGCCCAATTCTGTAAGTTTTTGTACTACTAGTTCGGTTTTATCACCTTTTAATAATGCAGGGAAAACTGTAAGAAAAAGATTCGTTTCAGTAGGATTGACAAATTCTTCTTCATAATAGAGCGTAATGGAATTCTTATCAAACGCAGATATTTCAAAGATATAGTCTTTCCCGTCGTTTGGACAAAGAATTATCTTATCCCCCACTTTTGCGCGCAAAACGTCTGCGAGATGTTTTTTTTCGTTTCCCGTCAGTACCGTGGTTGGTTTATTAATTTTTTCAACAAAAAATCTTCTCAATTTTTCCGTATCATTATCGCCTGCCACTCTCCTTCACGAAGATTGGTTACAAGCGAAAATTCTCCTGAATTATCGTTTATATAGCCGTTAATAACGTCGTTTGCGCGAGCGTTAATAATTCCACTCATTATTATTAAACTGCCTTGTTTTGTGACCTTGGGAAGTGAATCACGCAATCGAAGCAAAATATCTGCCGTTAAGTTTGCAAGAACAACGTCGGCAACGCCCTTGTATTTTTCTGCAAGATCACCCTCTATTACGTCTGCAGTTAAATTATTAAGCGTTAAATTTGAAGAAGTTGCTTCTACTGCTTGAGGATCAATATCAATAAGCGTGCAATTTTTCGCGCCAAGTTTAAGCGCAGAAATGCCTAAAATACCGCTTCCACAACCCACGTCAAGTACGTTAGCGTCATTAAGATTCGTTATTTCTCCAAGCAATTTAATGCACATTCCTGTGGTTTCATGATTGCCCGTTCCGAAAGCCATGCCGGGATCAATTAAGACGTACGGCTTATTAGTATTATACTCCAACCATTTTGGAATTACAACTATTTTACCGAAGTCTAATGGCTTATAATATTTTTTCCATTCATTTTCCCAGTCTAAGGAGTCGCAAACACTTACGTTTAATTCTAATCTTTTGCCGATATAAGTTTCAAGTAAATCGGAAAGGATTTCTGAATCGAAATTTATATCATAACAACCCGTTACGAAAGCGTACGTAGTATCAACGTCATTAAGAGAACTGTCGTAATAATCCCAATTTTTTGAAGAATTAATTACTTCTTTCACATCCGTACCGTCTACGATTGACGCGCCTTCACTGCCACATTCGATCATTGCGTAGGAAGCGACGTCTGCATCTTCATGTTTTACTTTAATTGTTATTTGCTTATATTTCATATTATAAAACCGTAAGGAAAGCCCGAAAACACTCGGGCTTTCCTTGATGATTTGTTATTGAGCGTCATTATTTTGCTGATTTTCTGCCGCTGCTTGTTGATAAAGTTTTGAGAAAACGTCGTTGGATTTCTTTCCAAGTTCGTCTACTGCCGTTCTGATGGTTTCTGTATCATCAGTTTTAAGCGCATCTTTTACTTTATCTATTTCTTTTTCGAGGTCTTCTTTTTCGTTTGGATCAATTTTGTCCCCGTTTTCTTTGAAGAATTTTTCAATAGAGAAAATAAGCGCGTCTGCTTTGTTTTTAGTTTCAACAAGCTCTTTTCTCTTTCCGTCTTCTTCCGCAAATTTTTCAGCTTCTTTAATCGCTTCGTTAATTTGTTCTTCGCTAAGATTAGAGGATGCGGTTATGGTAACACTTTGTTCTTTGCCTGTTCCCTTGTCTTTTGCAGATACGTGAACGATACCGTTCGCATCAATATCGAAAGTAACTTCAATCTGAGGAACTCCGCGAGGAGCAGGAGGAATTCCGCCAAGTTCAAAACGCGCAATCGTTTTATTATAAGAAGCGAGTTCTCTTTCGCCTTGAAGAACGTGAATATCAACGGACGGTTGATTGTCTGTCGCAGTAGAGAAAATTTGTGATTTTTTTGTAGGAATAGTAGTATTTCTTTCAATAATTTTGGTAAAAATACCACCCATCGTTTCAATTCCGAGAGAAAGCGGAGTTACGTCAAGAAGGAGGACGTCTTTTACTTCACCGCCAAGCACACCGCCCTGGATAGCCGCGCCTATAGCTACGCACTCGTCAGGGTTAATGCCCTTGAACGGCTCTTTACCCGTAAGCTTTTTAACAGCTTCCTGTACGGCAGGAATTCTCGTTGAACCGCCGACAAGAATTACTTTCTGCACGTCATTTACGGTCATATTTGCGTCTGAAAGTGCCTGTTTGCAGAGTTTTATAGTTCTGTCTACAAGGTCGCCAGTAAGCGCGTCAAACTTACTTCTGGTAAGTTCACATTCAAAGTTGATCGGACCTGCAGGGCCAAAAGATAAGAAAGGAAGGCTGATAAGTGTTTGTTGTAACTGAGAAAGTTCAATCTTTGCTTTTTCTGCTGCTTCTTTAAGTCTTTGCAAAGCCATGCGATCGTTGCCGAGCTCTACGCCGTTTTGTTTTTTATATTCCGCAAGAAGATAATCTATTATCTTTTGGTCAAAATCGTCACCGCCAAGTTTGTTATCGCCTGCCGTTGCAACTACTTCAAATACGCCGTCGCCTACTTCGAGTACCGAGATGTCAAAAGTACCACCGCCAAGGTCAAAAACGAAAATTTTATGATTATCGTCTCCACCTTTGTCAAGACCGTATGCAAGCGCCGCTGCGGTAGGTTCGTTAATAATTCTTAAAACTTCAAGTCCTGCTATTCTACCTGCATCTTTTGTTGCTTGACGTTGAGAATCAGTAAAATATGCGGGAACAGTAATAACCGCTTGTGAAACAGATTCTCCAATATACGCTTCCGCATCTTGTTTGAGTTTAGAAAGAATCATTGCGGAAATTTCCTGCGGGGAATATTCAGCATTATCTATTTTTACTTTCTTATTAGTACCCATATCTCTCTTTATAGAGCTGATGGTTTTGTCAGGGTTTGCGACTGCTTGACGTTTAGCAACCTGACCTACAAGTCTTTCATTGTTTTTTGAAAAACCCACTACGGAAGGAGTTGTTCTTGCTCCTTCGGAATTAGTAATAACCGTAGGTTCGCCACCTTCGAGTACGGCAACGCAAGAGTTTGTCGTACCAAGGTCAATACCTATAATTTTTCCCATAATATTATGTCCTCCAAAAAATATTTTTATAGTTAATCTACTTGATAGTAAAAGTAAGTAGTCTTATAATGCGACTTTTACAACGCTGTGTCTTAATACACGGTCACCCATTTTAAAACCCTTCTGGAATACTTCCATTACTTTTCCTTCGTCTTCGGGTTTTTCTGCTTTCGTTTGAAGCATAGCGTTGTGAAAATCTGGATCAAAAGGTTTTCCAAGCGCGGAAATTTCTTCCACACCCAACGTCGTTAAAACGTTTAATAATTGCTTTTCAATCATTTTTACGCCATTTGAAACATTTTCGTCTTTTATCATTTGTAATGCTTGGTTTACAACGTCAAGAGTGGGAAGTATTGCCGTTAATGCTTCAACTATGCCATCTTCTTTCGTTCTTTTCATTTGCTCGGTCGTGCGTTTTCTGAAATTATCAAAATCGGATTGTAATCTCACGTACATGCCGTTTAAATTTTTTAGTTTTTCAATTTCTTGATCTCTTTCTGATTTAACTAAATTTATCTCCGCCGTTAAATCATTAATTGTAGAGAGTAATTCTTCATTATTGTTTTGTTTTGTTTCTTCATCCATTTTATCATTACCATCATTGAATTTTACAGAATCAATATTTTCGTCTTCACAATTATCTTTCAACTGTTCTTCGCTCATTATTTATCTCCACTAAATTATTTTTTATCATTATCTACAAGATTGCCCACTGTTTTTCCGATATAATCAAGCACGGAAACGATTTTTGGATAATCCATACGAATCGGACCTATTACCCCAGCTTTGCCAATATTGACACCATGCGCTTCTAAATTAGCGGTAACAATGGCGCACTCGGGCTTATTGACGTCTTCCGTAATGTTAAAAGTCAAACCAAAATCTTCATTTTTCAATACGGGAGCAAGTTTTTCTTTTGACTCAAACATTTCATAAACCGCGCGAGCTTTACCGATTGTAGAAAACTCAGGTTGTTCAAGAAGCTTTGAACCGCCTTCGAGCACGATTTCTTTTCCCGAGTCATCAGATACGTAATTCTTTAATACTTCGACTATGGCATCAAATACCATCCTAAATTCGTTGGTGATTTGATTAATTATTTCGTCAGGATTGCATATTTCCAAAATGGTATGATTTGCAAAGACTTTTGAAATAAATTCTGATGCCGAGCGCAAATAATCTTCGGACATTTCCTCAGAAACGGTTACAGTCGAATCTTTTAACACGCCTCTATCCGTTACGATAACAATAATAGCAAGAGTATCTGTAATTTTGATTATTTTGATATTCTTAATGATGGCGCTACCTATGTTTTTCACGTAAGCTATGCCGGCAAGATTAGTAATTTCGCTTATTACTTTCGCAGTTGAGCGCAATAAATCTCCGATTTCTAAAACCGTATTGTTGAAATACTTTTTTATTATATCAAGTTCGGAAGAAGATAATTCTTTACGTGGCATAAGTTTTTCAACGTATAATTTATATGCGTTTGCCGTAGGTACTCTGCCGGCGGATGTATGTGGCTGATCAAGATACCCCATATCTTCAAGCGCCGCAAGTTCGTTTCGTATCGTGGCCGTAGAAAGAGAAGGGATATATTTTGCTTTTATATCCGCGCTTGATACAGGTTCGCAACTTTCGGTATAACTGTCAATTACTGCCTGTATAATTTTTTCTTTTCTTTCGGTAAGCTTCATTGAGAATTAGCACTCTTGCATAAAAAGTATTAGCACTCATTAATATTGATTGCTAAGTAATGATAACATAAGTATAAGCATTTGTCAAGGATTTTATGCTTAAAAGAGAAAAAGACTTACGCCAAAATTCATAAATATATGATTAAGGCATAAGTCTTACAATCAATTCGTTCATTACGTAAAATCCGCGATCTTTAAGAAAAATACGGTTATCTTCAATTTCAATAAAATCACGTAAATTTAATATTTCATTATTTTTTTCTTTTAATAAATCATAACCGTATACTTCTTTAAGCGTTTTAAGATTAATTCCTTTGCTTGTTCTTAATCCTAGGAATAGATATTCTTCTAAACTTTCCATTGAATTATTTTTAATAATCTCTTCGCTTATTGTCGTTTGACCATTGATATATTCAAAAATGTTCGGAGTATTCGCTTTTCTTTTTTCATTATAAAACGAGTGCGCAGAAACTCCAAAACCTACGTATTCTTCCCTGCTCCAATACTTAATGTTATGTTTACACTCAAAATCAGGTTTTGCAAAATTGCTTACTTCGTATCGCTTATAACCGTACTGAGATAATAATTTAACAGCGCAATCATATAAATCTGCAGTATAATCTTCGTCAACTACGAAGCCACTTTTTTCTAACGGCGTACCTTTCTCAATTTTTAGTCCATACGCTGATATGTGTTTAACTTCGGTATCGTTTAGCAAAGTAATCGTATCCAATACGTCTTTTTTTGTCTGAGCAGGAAGTCCAAGCATAATATCTGCGGAAATATTATCAAAATAATCGTTGGCTATTTTGACGGAATTGACAAAATCGTTCGCTCTGTGTAGTCTACCGATCTTCTTCAATATTTCGTCGTTTGCGCTTTGTAACCCAAAACTCAAACGGTTTATTCCGCTGTTTTTGTAGACGATTGCCTTTGCCCTGGTAAAAGATTCGGGATTGCACTCAATGGAAATTTCACAGCATTTACTAAGATTAGAAAGACTTTTTATTAAGGAAATTATTTCAGAAACGTAAGTTTCATTAACGGACGTAGGGGTACCACCACCAAAGTATATTGAATCAACAATATATCCGTTGAAGTCAAAAGCAGAAATTTCTTTACTTAGCGCAATAAAATATTCACGCTTAACGTCATCGCTATATAAGCCTGAAGTGAAATCACAATAATAGCACTTCCCGTTGCAAAACGGTACGTGTATATATATGCCAAGATTATTCATTACTTATCAATATTGCTCGAACAGGACTTCCGTCACTATTTTTCATTTTAAGAGGTAATGCAACGAGAAAATACTCTCCGCAAGGAACGTTTGTCAATTCGAGATTTTCCAAAAGGACTATTTTTCTTTCAAGTAGAATCTGATGTACGGCTTTTGTTTCTGATTCATTTCCAAAAGAAAGCAAGTCCGTTCCAATTAAAGATAAATACTGAGCAAGTTCCTTTGCTTGCAAAAAAGTAAGATTAAAACCTTTGAGTATAATTTTTGAATTACCGTTTTTTGCCTTATCTAAGGCGGAATCAAAATCACTTACGATCACGCATTTACCCAAGCATTTTTCAATATTAATTTCAGTTATGGAATCTCCGTCGGGAATAAAATGACAGGGCGCGTCAATATGCGTCGAGTTATGCGCGCAAGCGGAAAAAACGGTCAGATTATAACCGTTTTTTTCTATCGTTCTTTCAAGCGCCATTTTGGGAGAAGGATCGCCGGGATATGGCTGGGTTGAAAATAATTCTTTTGTAACGTCGATTATTTTCATCAATTGTCGTCAAGTTTAAGTATGCTCATAAAGGCTTCGGACGGTATTTCTACGCTACCGAATTGTCGCATACGCTTCTTGCCTTCTTTTTGTTTTTCAAGCAATTTTTTCTTACGGGTTACGTCACCGCCGTAACATTTAGCAAGTACGTCTTTTCGCATTGCTTTGACAGTTTCTCTTGCTATAATTTTTCCACCGATTGCCGCTTGGATAGGTATTTCAAATAACTGTCTGGGTATAACTTCTTTGAGTTTTTCTGCTAACGTTCTGCCTCTGCCAGTTGCTTTTTCGCGATGAATAATTAGAGAAAGCGCGTCGCAAATTTCTCCGTTGAGAAGTATATCAAGTTTCACCATATCGCTTTTTGAATAACCTGAAATTTCATAATCCAGACTAGCGTATCCCCTACTGCGAGATTTAAGACCATCAAAAAAGTCAAATACGATTTCAGATAAAGGCATTTGATATTTCATCTTAACTCTGTTTGAATCAAGATATTGCATATCTTCAAAAATTCCGCGTTTGTCTTGACAAAGTTCCATTATTGAGCCGATATACGCGGGCGGAGTGAAGATTTCTGCGGAAACTACGGGTTCTTCGATAAACGCCGTTTCAGTCGTAGGCGGTAAATTACAGGGGTTTGTGACCGTAACTATTTCTCCGTTCGTTTTATGCACTTTGTAAGTTACGCTCGGCGCAGTCGTAATGAGATCAAGATTATATTCCCTTTCAAGGCGTTCTTGTATGATTTCCATATGAAGAAGTCCAAGAAATCCACATCTGAAACCAAATCCAAGCGCGGCAGAAACTTCGGGCTCATAGAATAATGCGGCATCAGAAAGTTTAAGCCTTTCAAGCGCGTCTTTTAAGTCGTTATATCTTGAACCGTCAACAGGAAACACACCGCTATAAACGACGGGTTGAACTTCTTTATAACCTTCGCAAGGTTGAGCGGTAGGATTGTTTGCATCTGTCACAGTATCGCCGGGCGCAGTCTCTGCAATCGCTTTGATGCTCGCCGCAATATAACCTACGTTGCCTGCTTTGAGAGAAGATATAGGAGTGGGTTTGGGATTAAAAATACCGACTTCAACGCAATCGTAAGTTTTCCCAGACGCCATCATTTTTATTTTTGTTCCTGCTTTAACTTCCCCGTCTATTACTCTGACAAGGCATACTGCGCCTTTATAATTGTCATAATAAGAGTCAAATATAAGACATTTTAACGGCGCATTTTCATCTCCGCTTGGAGCGGGAATTTTTTCAACGATTTGCTGTAAAATCTGATCTATATTTATTCCTTCTTTTGCGCTTACAAGAGGAGAATCTGACGCGTCAATACCTACTACGTCTTCAACTTCCTGACGTACTATTTCAGGACGCGCCGAAGGAAGGTCAATTTTATTTATGACGGGTAAAATTTCGAGATTATTGTCAATGGCAAGATATACGTTTGCAAGCGTTTGCGCTTCTACTCCTTGCGCGGCGTCAACAACGAGTATTGCGCCTTCACACGCGCGCAAAGAACGCGAGACTTCAAAAGTAAAGTCAACGTGGCCAGGAGTATCAATAAGATTAAGTTCGTATTCTTCTCCGTTATGAGTATAGTACATGCGCACGGGAGTAAGTTTTATCGTTATGCCACGCTCTCTTTCAAGGTCCATCGAATCAAGCAACTGTTCTTGCAGTTCTCTTGAAGAAACGGTTTGCGTTTGCTCAATAAGTCTGTCTGCAAGTGTGCTCTTTCCATGGTCAATATGCGCTATAATGCAAAAATTGCGTATTTTTTTCTGTCTGTCAGTCATATATTATTAGTCGTTATTCCTCTTGGAGATTTGCTTGATTCTTTCCATAAAATTTTTTATATTAGGTTCGTCGCCTTCGCTTTTAGGCTCATAAAACTTTGAGCCCACTAATTGATCTGGTAAATACTGTTGGTCGCAATATCCGCCGAAGTCGTGAGGATATACGTAAGTTTTTCCGTCCCAGTTTGGAGAATGTTCGTTATAATTTCGGAGATTATAAGGAACAAAACTATCACCGCTACGTTTTACAGCGTCTTTTGCGCGATCCATCGCCATTACTACTGAGTTTGACTTAGGCGACGTTGCAACGCAAATAATGGCTTCCGATAGCGGTAATAAGCCCTCAGGCGCGCCCATACGCTCGTATGCAAGACAGGCGCTTACGCAGACGTTGAGAGCGTTTGTGTTCGCCATGCCCACGTCTTCCGCCGAATGAGCCATAAGCCTACGAAATATAAGCATAGGATCGCAACCGCTGTCAATAAGACGAAAAGCGTAATATAATGCTGCGTCAGGATCACTACCCCTTAAAGATTTACAAAAGGCGGAAAGGATATCGTAATATAAAGTTTCGTCAACGGTCAATAGTTTCTTTTGCGAAGACTGCCCTGCTACGTTTCCGTCAATAATTATCTTTCCTTCGCTCGTGGGTGGAGTTGAAAGTACGGCAAGTTCAAGAGAACCGTACGCGCTACGCATATCGCCGTTAGAGGCCCATGCAAAGTGTTTCAAGGCTTCTTCCGTAACCGTTAAGTTCATTTCACCATAACCGTTGATTTTGTCGTTTATCGCTCTAATTAAGCCTTCTACGATTTCACCTTCTGTAAGAGGTTTCATTTCGAAAATACGGCAACGGGAAACTATAGCGTTCGTCATTGAAACGTAAGGATTTTCGGTCGTTGATCCGATAAAAATTATACTTCCGTCTTCAATGGCGGATAATACGCAGTCTGATTGCGCTTTATTCCATCTATGACACTCATCTAGCAAGAGATAAGTTTTTTTGCCGTAAATACGCAGGCGGTCGCGCGCTTCTTCAATAAGTTTTTTTGCATCAGCAACGCCCGAAGATACTGCGTTCATTTTTGCGAACTCGCCTTTCGTTGTTTCCGCAATAATACCTGCAAGCGTGGTTTTGCCCGTGCCCGGCGGTCCAAAAAAGATACAACTGCCTAATTTATCCGTAGAAATAGCGCGTGAAAGTAAAGACCGTTCGGACACTAAATGCTTTTGACCGATAAAGTCTTTTAACGAGCGCGGTCGCATACGTTCGGCGAGCGGTTTCATTTTGTTTGACGTTGGTATTGTAGAAAACAAATCTTTCATTATAAGAATTATAACACGAGAAGCCCCCGATAGTCAACGGGAAATGCAAAATCATAAAAAAAATATAAATACAATATTTTTTATACTTGCCTTTTTTCTTGCAATATGTTAAGATATTTTTGAGATAATCGGATGGTTGCGGAGGTTAACCCTACGAGGAAAGTCCGAACACCACAGGACAGGATGCCGGCTAACTACCGGTGGAGGCGACTCCAAGGAAAGTGCAACAGAAATAAACCGCCGTGAATAACGGTAAGGGTGGAAAGGTGCGGTAAGAGCGCACTCGGTAGAACGGTAACGTTTTACGCTATGTAAACCCCATTCGGTGCAAGATTGAGGGATATAGATTGTCCGTCTTCCCTCTCCCATCGCTTGAATCATAAGGTAACTTATGGTCTAGACAGATAGCCATCCACGACAGAATTCGGCTTACAGATTATTCTCATAATAAAAACGACTTGATTTGCATCAAGCCGTTTTTATTTTTCTATATTTAAGACATTTCAGTTGAATCGTTTTCAGTTTGAAGTTTGTCGCTTTCATCGTCCAATTTATTGAGATACGGTTCCGCTACACTTTCAACAGCCTCAGAGTGCTTCGTAAAAGAGGCAAAAAGTTCTGCCACAAGCGCATCGTTTTTCGGTTTTGAAAAGAGTGACACTATGGGTACGATTATAAAGCCGATAAGCATCGTCCATGCGCCAACGTATACGGGCGACTGGAAGAAATAAACGTAAATAAATGAATTTAAAAATTCGGGCGAAAGCGATGCGTTATTAAGCGAAACAATCATAGATACTATACTAATGATCGTTCCAAAGGCGAAACATGCCCAGCAACTTTGCTTTGTCGTTTTCTTCCAATACAAACTATACAAGTATGGAGCAAGGAAAGATCCTGCAAGCGCGCCCCAACTTACGCCCATCATCTGCGCAATAAAGGAAAGATTAAACGTTTCGTAAATGATTGCTATTAAAGCGGAAAGTACGATAAATACTCCAATAAAGAATCTTATGGAAAACATTTGACCTTTTTGGCTCATATTTTTCTTTATGTTGCCGTTAATAAAATCAAGTACGATTGTAGAACTTGAAGTCATAACGAGAGATGATAACGTACTCATAGAAGCAGAAACAACGAGAACGAGTACGAGCGCAATAAGGATAATGGGAAGACTCGTTTCAATCATAGACGGAATTATTTCATCAAACTTAATTCCTGCTTCGCCCGGAGTATAGAAGAGTCTGCCAAATCCACCAAGGAAATAGCAACCGCCGGCAACAATAAGCGCAAATATGGTACTAATAATCATACCTTTCTTTATTGCGCCTTCGCTCTTGATGGCGTAGAATTTTTGAACCATCTGCGGAAGTCCCCACGTACCAAGACTGGTAAGTATAATT
>JAFXKH010000073.1 GCA_017531795.1 Clostridia bacterium | reverse complement strand
CAGCAAATAAACAAGGAGTTTTACTCCGCATATCTTTATCTTGATTTTTCAAATTATTTCAAGGATAAAGGATTGGACGGTTTTGCGAACTGGTATATGATACAGGCGCAGGAAGAAAGAGATCACGCAATGCTTTTCTACACCTATTTGCAGAACGAAAACATGCCCGTTACGCTTGAAGAAATTGCAAAGCCGAACAAGACGATAAATGAATATATGGACGTACTTAAAGCAGGCTTGGAACACGAAAAATACGTAACTTCGCTTATCAACGACATTTACGGCGCAGCGTACGACGTGAGAGATTTCCGTACTATGCAATTCCTTGATTGGTTCGTAAAAGAGCAGGGCGAAGAAGAAACGAACGCCAACGACCTTATTACGAAAATGGAACTTTTCGGTTCTGATCCCAAGAGCCTTTATATGCTCAATCAGGAACTTGCAGGCAGAGTATACAGCGCGCCTTCGCTCGTACTGTAAACAGAAACTTAAATATAAAAATACACGACGGCGAAAGTCGTCGTTTTTCATAACAAGCGAGTTGTTACGGATAAAAAGTTTGCTACCTTGCATAATGACGATTATGCGTAGGGTAAAAAACAAAATTGCCGATAACGTTTCAAAATAATTCAAAAATCCCGGGCGTTTATTGGAAAAAATAATAAAAATACGTTATAATTTATAAAACAGGAGTCGCCTACCCGAAAATCCTTGCCAAAGACGGGGGGAGAGTGGTATAATCACGATATGAACTTCGAAGAAATATGGAATTCCATCCTGCTATTTTTCAAAGAAAGCGGATGGTCGATAGTAATTTTTCTCGCCGTACTCATAGTTGGCGTGATAATAGTCCGCGCGCTTTGCTACGGACTGAATCGCCTTTTGCGTAAGAGCAAAATGGAAAAAACGCTGATTGGATTCGTAGTGACGGTATGCCGTTTCGTCTTATATCTCGTACTCGTGTTTATACTTGCCGGAATAATGCAGATCGACATGACGGCTCTTGCCTCTGCGATTTCGGCGGCGGTAGTAGCCATCGGTCTTGCTCTGCAGAATTCGCTTTCAAACATTGCGAACGGCGTCGTAATAATCTCCACGCATCCTTTTAAGGAAGGGGATTACGTGAATATCGGCGGAACGGAGGGAAGCGTGCAGTCTATCGGTATGTTCGTGACTACGCTCATAACTCCCGACAATAAGAAAGTCGTACTTACGAACACGAAGGTTATCGGGGATTATATAATAAACTATTCCGAAAGACCTACTCGCCGTGTGGATATGATTTTTTCAGTATCTTACTCTGAGGACATAGAAAAGGCAAAAAAGGTTATTCGTGAAGTCGTGGACAATCATCCGCTTATTATTGACGAGCCTGCGCCTACCGTACGTCTGCACGAGTTTAAGGACAGTTGTATCAATATTATCGTGCGCCCGTGGGTGAATAACGCCGATTATTGGACGGTGTATTGGGACTTGAACGAGCAGATTTTCGAGGCGTTTAACGCAAACGGCATTGAAATTCCTTTCAATCAACTTGACGTTCACGTAAAGAAGGAGGATTGAGTTTATGACAAGCGCACCCGAAACTACTACCGTAATTACCCCTAACGATATCTTTATGATTATTCTTGTTCTTGGAATATCTTTCGTGCTACTCGTCGTGGCGTTTATTCTTATTGTTCCGAGAAAGAAAGCGTCGCCTGCGATTAATGCCGAAAACAGCGTGAAAAAACTCAACGCCCTTGCCGAGAAGTTATGCGTATCGCCCACGGTAGACAATCTGAAAAAGTTCCGCGCGCAAGCGCGCGCTTGCGAGAACGCTTTGGTAACGGCTCAATACAAGGGCATTTTAGAAGTAAATCCTGCCGTAGCGCTGAACGAAGAAGTTCTCAAAATAGCAAGCAGTCTTATCGTCACTAAGGCAAATTCGGAAGAAATCCGTTCTTTTTCCGAAATATTGCTGAAAAACGTCCGTCATGAATTGGTTATTCTCGAACCTCTTGCAAAAACGGAGATCAACGATAGCGCAATTGCGCTTTCCACTTCCCATGGCGCGAAAAACTACCTTTCTTCAATAAAGGATAAGTATGACATAAAAGACGTTGACAACGGAGGAGAAGACGCTCCTGATTGATAATTAAGAAACTTTTGGAAACTCTATCGTTTTTCGGTAAAGTTTCTTTTTTTGTCTGCGTAGTTTTGCCTTTTGCCTGAAAACGCTTTTGTAATTTTATAAAACGCAAAGAAAGTTCACCTTAGTTTTTCGCTGACTTTAAAAAGGTTGAGTTTTTTTGTTGTTTGGTATATAATAGACCTGCCCGAAAAGGGGATATGATATTATGCAAAAGATTTACGACGTAACGGGAATGACTTGTTCTGCTTGCTCGTCGGCGGTAGAACGGGCGAGCAGTAAGGTGTCCGGTGTGGAAAACGCAACGGTCAATCTTCTTGCATCCTCTCTTACAGTAACGGGTGAGTTTGACAGCGCGGAGATAATCAAAGCGGTAAAGGGCGTGGGTTACGGCATTGCCGAAAAGGTGGAAACGCATTTTCTCGGCGAAGCGCACGCCAAAGAGGCGCGCAAACTTTTACGCCGACTGATTGCATCGCTCGTGATACTCCTTCCCATTATGTATCTTGCGATGGGCGGTATGATAGGACTGCCCGTGCCGAGTGGGTTTATCGGCAGTCGTGTGAGCGCAGTTTTGCAATGCGTGTTGACTCTTGCCGTAATGATAATCAACCGCGTCTTTTTCATAAACGCAGTCAAAGGACTCAGGCATTTGTCCACGAGTATGGATACGCTGGTGGCTATCGGCTCGCTCGCATCTTTCGGCGTAGGCGTATACGCGCTCGTGCTGACCTTTATTGCGACGACGGAAACCGAACTTATGACGGCGCATTCGTTTATGTATTTTGATTCTTCGGCTATGATACTTGCGCTCGTGACGGTGGGTAAAACGCTGGAATCGGTCAGCAAAAAGCGTACGACTTCGGCGATTGACGGACTTATCGGTCTGCGCCCAATAAGAGCGAGAGTGGAACGTGAGGGAAAAGAGCAGATTATCCCGATAGCCGACCTTCGCATAGGTGACGTCTTTATCGTTAAAGCAGGCGAGAGCGTACCTACGGACGGCGTAATACTGTCGGGCGAGGGAGCGATTAACGAATCGGCGATAACGGGTGAAAACCTGCCCCGTGACGTCAAAGCAGGAGACGGAATAATCGGCTCGTGCGCGCTGGAAAGCGGTTTTTTGCGTGCGCGCGCGGAGAAAGTGGGCGAAGACACTATGCTTGCGCGGATAATCACGGCGGTAGAGAACGCATCGGCAAGCAAAGCGCCGTCTGCGCGACTTGCGGATAAAGTCAGCGGTATCTTCGTGCCTTGCGTTATCGGTATAGCCGTAATAGTGTTTTTCTTGTGGCTGTTTATAAGCGGTTTTGACCTGACGCGCGCCATAATTTTCGCTTCAACCGTACTCGTCATATCCTGCCCCTGCGCTTTGGGGCTTGCTACTCCCGTCGCGATAACGGTGGGCGTGGGCAGAACGGCGAAAGAAGGCGTGCTTACCCGTTCGGCGGAAGCGCTCGAAAACGCCCAAAAAGTCACGCTCGTCGCTTTTGATAAGACGGGAACGGTGACCGAAGGCAAGCCGAGAGTAATAGACTACGCAGGCGATAGCGCGCATTTGCCTGCCGTTGCAAGTATTGAAAAACTTTCCTCACACCCGCTTTCGCTCGCCATAACCGAGTACGCGGATGCGCTTGGAGTAAGCATAATCGGGAGCGAAAACTTTGAGCAGTTCTACGGTGGTATAAGCGGAGTGGTAAACGGCAAAAAATACCGTATAGGCTCACTTGCGCTGATGAACTCGCTTGGCGTAGACGTTAAGCCTTTTGATAAACTCATTTCTCACGCAGGCGAAGTGGGCGGTACTGTTATCGTTGCAGAAACGGACGGACGGGCGGTACTTGCCTTCGTATGCGCCGATAAAGTACGCGACAGCGCGCGTGAAGCGATTGCCGACTTAAAGAGTATGGGCGTAAAGACGGCGATACTGACGGGTGACGGTTACGGCGCAACGGCGTACGTAAGCCGACTGCTCGGCATTGACGAAATTCATCACTCGCTCAAACCCGAAGACAAAGCGCGCGTAATAAAAGAGTTCAAAGCAAAAGGGGAAAGAGTGGCGTTCGTGGGCGACGGCATAAACGACGCGCTTGCGCTTGCCGAAGCGGACGTGGGCTTTGCCATGGGCGGTGGTACGGAAGTGGCTATCGGCTCGGCAGACTTCGTGCTGACTTCTGCGGACGTGGGAAAAGTCGCGCTCAGTCTCAGGCTTTCGCGACGAGTACGGCGCATAATAAAACAAAATCTCTTCTGGGCGTTCGTTTACAATGCGGTGTGTTTGCCCATAGCAGGAGGCGCGCTTGCGCCCGTGGGTTTTGTGATAACCCCGATGATAGGCGCGCTTGCAATGAGTTGCTCGTCTGTGTGCGTGGTACTGAACTCCCTGCGTTTGTACGGAGGCAATAAAAAACTCACTCCGCCCCTATCGCTTAAAGAAGAAATATCAGACAGTTGTGAAATTACGGAAAACAAACTTGCCGTAAAGGAGAATATTATGAGAACTTTCAAAGTAGACGGAATGATGTGTATGCATTGCGTAGGCAGAGTAAAAAAAGCGCTTGAAGCGCTTGGTCTTGACGTGGACGTGGAACTCGAAAGCGGTCTTGTCAGCGTAAGCGGTGACGCAGGCGACGAAGCGGTCGTGTCCGCTATCGTAGACGCAGGGTACGAAGTGACGAAATTATGAGAAGCGTTTTTACACTCACAGCCGAAGATTTTCTCGACGCGATAATAGATACCAGATACGACTTACGCGTAGTGGGAATTACCGACGCGCTTGCGCCTGCCGTACGTAATAAACTCGTTCAGCTTTACGGCAACGCTCCCGTTATTACGGATGAAGTGACCGTGCCCGGTAACGACAGTCTGTTCAAAGACAGATACTCTGACGGCGACCTTGCGCACGTCATGAACCGCTTGACGGCGGAGGACGGTTGTCCGTGGGACAGAGCGCAAACGCACGAGAGCATAAGAATAAACGGCGTAGAAGAAGCCTACGAACTGTGCGAGGCGATTGACTGCAAAGACCTGCCCAATATCCGCGAAGAAGTGGGCGACCTTATGTTGCAAGCCGTTTTTCACTCGGATATTGCCGAGCGTGCGGGGGAGTTTACGAGATTAGACGTCATTGACGAACTCGTGCGTAAACTCGTCACTCGACACACGCATATCTTCGGTGACGATAAGGCGACTAATCCCGATGAGGCTCTTTCTGCGTGGGAGAACGCCAAGGCGGTGGAGAAGAAAGCGGAGAGCTTAGACAGCCAACTTTCCCGTATCCCCGAAATTTTTCCCGCACTTCTCCGCGCGCAGAAAATCATTAAGAAGCTCGTCAAAAACGGGCTGGTCAACGATACGGAAGCATTGGACGGAAAAGCCTTTCTTCACGCCGTATGCGGTGGGATCAAGGGCGGTCTTGACCTTGAAGTAGACCTTATAACCCAACTGAATAAACTCGTAGCCGATTATAAATCGGGAAAAACCAAGTCAATAAAAGGAAACTGACTCTTAAATGAGTGATATAAAGAAATTATTAAAAAAGGGTTGTCTTACGCTCGCGCCACTCGCAGGATATAGCGACGTGGCTTTCAGGCGTTTGTGTAAGGACTTCGGCGCAGACCTGACCGTGACCGAAATGGTTAGCGTGGCAGGACTGAACTACCGCAGTAAAAAGACGAATATCCTTATGCAGATTGCGCCCAACGAAACGCCGAGTTGCGTTCAACTTTTTGGCAGACAGCCCGAACAGTTTGAACGCGCGCTCACTCATCCCGAAGTCGCTAAGTTCGATATTATCGACGTAAACATGGGCTGTCCCGTCCGTAAAGTTTTCGGTCACGGGGAAGGTAGCGCGCTTATGAACGACGTTCCTACCGCCGTAGCCATCGTCAAAGCGCTTAAAAAAGGCGATAAACCCGTAACCGTTAAAATGCGTCTGGGCGTAAACGATAAAAGCGGAGCGGTGGACTTTGCGAAAGCGCTTGAAGATGCAGGCGCAGACCTTATTACCGTGCACGGCAGAACACGCGAGCAGTTATATAGCGGTGAAGCGGATTGGGACGAGATTCGGAAAATCGCCGCCGCCCTTACAATTCCTGTCATAGGTAATGGCGACGTAGACGAAACCAATCTCAACGACCGCCTTGACGGTGTTTACGGTATTGCGCTCGGCAGGGGAGCAGTCGCTAATCCGCAGATTTTTAGTGGCAAGCGTACGCTCTCCCGTTATGAAGTAATCCTGCGCCACTTAGAGTACGGCACCGAATACTACGGCGAACGCTACGTCATAACCAGCCTTCGCAGTTTCATCCCTTTCTATCTCAAAGGCATCCCCGACATCAAGCGTATCCGCAATTCAGCTATGTTATGTAGGGACAGGGATAGCCTATTATCAGTTCTCGACGGCGTATAGCACGCCTCTGACGAACTGCGTGTTCGCTCGTGTGCTATTTGTGCACACGTCGCTCACCAGCCGTCCGTCATAGGACGCACTCTCCGCCGTCTTACCGACGGCGTGTGACGACGGCGTATAACGTCGGTGATACGGGCTACGTGCGCCAAATTTCCTCGGTCACGTACGTTTATGTACGCTCCCTTCGGTAAATTTGTCACCTGTTGCCCGTCTGACCAACGTTCTCCGCCGTCTTAGT